>USLO01000031.1 GCA_900555515.1 uncultured Collinsella sp. | reverse complement strand
CCTCTGCTCTACCAACTGAGCTACCCAGCCATTTGAGGTGTGCCTTGTTTCAAGGCTTGATTAGTATAACCAAGGACGCGTTCCGGTCAACCGAGAATTTTAAAAAAGTTTTTGGGCACAGCCTCGGTTCTATAAATCGGCACGTCAGAGGCATCAGCCAGCAGCAAGAAGTTTTTCGCTCAGTCCCTTAAGCCGGCACGCGTTGGAGAGCAGGGGTCGAAACAATGATTGAAGGACGCTCTAGTACGGCCCAGGCGCCGGGGCAGGAGCACATGCGCCAAGGGCGGACGTTTTCGTAGCGCGCGAGGATATTGCCGTCGCGATCGATGAAGGCGATGTCGATGGGATAGGCCATAAAACACGTATGGACCGAAGAGCAGCGTGGAAACGCCATGACGAGCGGCAGGCCGTTGGCGGCAACCGGACGCCGTCCCAGCATGCCGCGCAGGCGCACGACAAACGACTCCGCCACCACAAACTCGGCCGGCGTCCAACCCAGCCTATTGAGTGCCCGCGCGTAGGCGATGTAGGACGAGACCGCGGTCACATGACCACCCCCGGACGCCATGGATCGACCGTCACCGCACGCTCGTGCGACAACGTTGTCGGCGCCCCCAGCGGAACGCCAGCGATGCTGAGAGAAGTCGGCCACGGCTCATAGTGCATGGTGCAGGTGTAGGTCCTAAACGTACCGGATAGGGAGAGCAGGCCACCATCCGATGCCTTCGCGCCTTGCTCGCTCGACACTTCGATCTGCAAGTCATAGCCTTCCATGGCATTCAGAATTTGAGCCTGAACCGTCGCCGAGGCATCGGCAGAGCTTTCGTCGCCCTCCCCCTCCGACGCCACGGCATGCGCTAGCACGATGTCGGGCACCACGCGGTCGAAGCGCGCGACAGCGCTGGCAAAGATCATGACGTTGTACACGATGAGTGCCAGCACCAGCAAAACGGGCGTAACCACTGCCATCTCCACCGTCGCTTGGGCGCGCTCCTCGCGCAGACGCATGCGGATACTCATTACGACCCACCGCCCAGAGCGCCAACCAGCGTGGCGACATCGACGGTGAGCGGGATGGAGCCGCCGCCGGGCAGAGGAATCTCCGCAAGTGTGAACACCGTACCACTAATGGTGCGTTCGACTTGATATTCCAACGCCTCGCAAAGCGCCTTGGGATCGGTCACGCCCAACGGAATACTTCGCAGCTTGTCTTGCGCTTGAGAGAGACCCGCAATGTCAGACCCCGGACTCTTAATGATATTGGCGGAATCGGTCAGCACCGGCTTTCGCAGGCGCAAGTCGCACGGTTCCAAACCCAGCGCCGCCACGGACGCCGAAACGGTATCGCCGAGCCACGATGCGATGGAGCCCAACGCGCCGCTGCCCCCTCCTAGGCCTTTAATCATCTCGTCCATAAGTTCGTCGGCTGAGCCTTGGATATCACCGTATCCCACGAGTAGCCGTCCCCAAACATCCATGACGCCGTCGAGCACGCCGGCAACGCCGCCCGAGCGTTCCTTCAATGTCGAGAAAAATCGCGAAAGCACGTTGTTTTGCGCCGTCGCCTCATCGGGCGCCAGCACCGCGGCAGAGATAGCACCGCGATCGCCAAGCCTGACTGCCGCGTTAAACGAGGAGTTAAGTTGATCGGGGCTGGTAATGTCACCCGAAACTGCAAAGGCGACCACGCCGTTGCGACCAGGTGGGGCGATACGCGGGCGCTCGCCGGAAAGCGCTTTAATGGCCTGGTCAAACGCATTGCCCGCACGGTCGGCCTCATCCTCGGTCTGACGCTCAAGTTCGAGTTCTTTGTTGCGGCATTCGACGTAGTCTTCCAGAGCCTCTTTGAACTTATCGAAGTGGTACTCGAAGCCCCTTTCGACAGAAGTCGTTGCAATCGCAACGTACCCTAAAGACGACACACCGAAATGGCATTCGCTACACGTTTCGTGACCGTCAAAATCTGCGACGGATGCCAGCCCACCCGGCTTTCCTTTTTTGTAATTTGGACAGTCAGTCCCATAATGCAAATAGGTAACTTTATCTACTTCACTCGTGGGCCAACGTGCATCGGTATAGAGTTCAGTCGTCCGCGCCTCATCTGGATTTCGCGGAAGGAAAGGGATGCGGGCGGAAACTTTGCCGTCCTTTTCAGTTATATATGCCCGCTCGACTTCTTCGCTCGCATACGCGAAGAACACCTTTCGTGCAGCAGAATCTGCCTGTTTTTCCGGACCTTCGCCAAGCGGCTTCTCATTTGCCAGGCGCTGGCGATAGTAGGCCTTCGCGCGATCGAGCGCCACTTGCGGCTCCCACGTAACGCTCGAAGCGTAATGTGGATTTTGAGCACCAGAGAGATCCGCTAGGCTTTTCGCACGCTCCCACATGCAAGAACAGCTGCTGACCGAGCCCTTGTCCGACCCGCCACAATCCGCCAGCCAAGCGCGCTCTTTAGCCTTCGCCGTGTCCTCAGAAGCCTTCCGCAGCTCCTCGGCCGCACGCTCTAAATCATCTGAAGTGTCTTTAATGGTATCGGTTGAGATCTCTGACCCTTTGAGCGCAGCGAAGTCCGACTCGGATGTCCTGGGCACGGCAAGCGCCGTACCGGTATAGGTCACACTATCGGTATCCTGCGCCGACACCGCCTGCGTGGCACGCGCGGCGATCAGATACGGCAGAGCCGTCTCGATTTTCTGTAAGCCTTCCGATGCGCTTTTGGCAAACTTGTTGCGCGTTTTAATGATTTCAATCCCGGTGTCGACCATATTGCCGGCAACTGGCTCGGCACCCGGGATGAGGATGGCGACCAGTCCCGTCCCGATCGTGGCAAACCCCGCCAGCCCCAGACTCAAGATGCTCGCATCCACCACCGTCGCAGCCGTATGGTAGGACGACACCACATTGGCGCCTGCCAGCGCGCCGCTATCGGCAGCCACCTGGGTATCCCCAGCACGCGACATGCTCCATATCGCCGCGGTCGACGAAAACAACAACGTGAGCACCACTAGGATGACCACGGCAGAAGAAAGCGTGGTGTAGGCACCGTCTTCGATAAACAGGTCGATACCGGCGCGGCCCATAAAGCCGCCTCGCTTGCGATGGCAGCTCGGACGGCGCGTCAAAACGCATCTAGACCAGAAACGCTTAATCCCATGCAGCAATCCACGAATCATAATCTCCCTCCAGCCATTCGGGACGCGATTGATACGAGACATCGACCTTGAGCTCAACGTAGCCGCCCTCGGCGGTACCACCCATAGCCCGCGCAAACGCACCGATCACAGGCAACGGCTTGACCTCGCCGGAAACGGACACGGCCGAGACGCCACCCGCACCGGCCCGGCCAAGCTCGATATCCCACGACAACGGCCCGCCGGCATGAAAGACCGAAACGTTGGGCACTGCGGCAAGCCGGCGGCGGGTGAACTCCTTAAGATCGTCGTCCTCCGCCGTCGTCGTGGTCATGAGCCGCGCGGTCTCGGCGGCGGCAGACTCCATGACCGCGTGCGTATAAAGCAGACACACCGGTTGCAATGCGAGAAGGATGAGCGTCAGAAACGTCGGCAGCAAAAAAGCGGCCTCGACCGTAGACTGCGCCCGGTCCTCGCGCGCGATATCAATACAACGCGATGTCCTTAGCACCCGCAGCGGCGTCGATAACCGACGTCGAGGCAACGCCATGGGATGCCGCCCGCTCAACCAGCGCCGCCAAGCGTCCATCGGTGCCAGCACGCCAAAGTCCCACAATCGCCAGCACGATCGATAACAGCGCCACCGTGACGATGGCGTATTCCACAGTCGCTTGGGCAAACTCTTCACGCAGAACGCCATGCATTTCACGATCCCTCCTTTGAGCTTATTGTTTGCGGGACCAGGCGCACGGCGCGCAGACGACACGAAGCATCGCCAGCATCCGCGGCAACCGTCACCATATCGACCCAGCCGCGCCCATCGCGCACGATGGCGCCCCATACGTTGCCCTTAATATCGAGATAGCCGCTCAGGGCAAGCTGGGCCGTTGGCACCTCGCGATAGGCGCGTAACATATCCGCCGCTGCCTCGGTCATCGGTCGGTCCTCGGACCATGCAAGCCGGACCGCAATCGCGTTGTCCTCAGGCGAATCCGTCGCAGTGCCAGACCGCTTGTCGAGCGTCCGCAGAAAAGTTTGCGCCGTGACAGCGACATCCGAATCGTCCGCATCTCGCATCTCATCTTTTTGAGACGCCACCGCCGAATCTGAGCCCGAATCGAAGGCGGCCCCAGGACGCTGCTGCCGCGCGGCGTTAAGCCCCCAAAGCACCGCCGCTATCGCCACGGTCAGGCAAGCAAACACCAGCAGCACCCCGATGGGGCGCTCGCCCTCTACAGGCTGTTGATGCCCTCGCTGATAGCGTTCCATAGATCTTGGACCTTGCCTTTAAATGCAACGATGGCAATAATCGCGATCACCACAAGCACACCCACCAAAATGGCGTACTCGGTGGTACCCTGCGCGCTCTCCTCCTGCAACAGCTCCTTGGCATGCTGGCGAGCGCGAATCGCCCGGCAAAAAGCCCAGCCCTGGACCTTGCCGGCAACGTCAGTCATCGTGTTCATGTATTCCTCCCTACATCATCCCGCCTGCTCCCAGCAGCGGGCCCAATATGGACAGAAGCAACGCCGGCAAGATGAGCGTGCCGGTGGGAATCAGCAGCTTGACGGGCGCACGCTCGATCTCGCGCTCGACCGCGGCGCGATGAGCCGCACGGATCTCGCGACTTTGAGCGGCCAGCGTCTCGGCAAGTGGGGCACCCAGGGCGAGCGCCTGCCCCACCGTGATGGCAAAGGTCTCGAGCGCTCGCACGTCCAGGTCGCGCGCGGCGGCCAACAACTCGTCCTCACGCGTACCCACGCCCACTTGCCACGCCATGCAGGCCCGCTCAAGGCGAAGAGCCAGCACTGACCGACGGTTGGCGCAGAAAATCTCAAGCGCCGCATCAAACGAAAGACCGGCCGAAAGACCCAAGCGCACAACATCGATCATCTCGGACACTTCGCCGAGCGAAACTCGCGCCGGGCCGCCCGCTCCAACCGCGCCCTTCACTCGCGCGGTCAGGGCATCGACCACCGAGCGACCCGCGGCAGCGACCAGCACCGCCTCGCGCTTGCAGGCCCCTGCGATCTTGCGCGCATCCGCCCGATCCAAACCCGTCGCGACAAATACACTCAGGGCACACAGGCAAGCCACAACTGCAACCAGGGCGCTCATAGCTCCACCCGCATAATGCGCCGGATAACCACCAGGGCAACGACGTTGAGGGCTAGACCCAGCACCACAGCGCCCGCACCGGCAGGCGTCGCAAGACCGCGACGAAAATCTGCCGAAAGCAGCGCCAACACCGCGCACATGCCCGCCGGCATCGCCGCGACCATGTGTGCCGACATACGCGCCTGTGACGTCTTAACATCCAGGCGGCGCTTGAGCTCAATGCGCTCCCCCACCATGCTCGACGCCTCGGACAGTAAGTCGGCAAGCGGAGCGCCAGTGCGCTGTGACACCTTAAGCGCCAAGGTCACAAGCGAAAGACCGGGGGCGTCGATGCGCACGAGCAAGTCATCGAGCGCGTCGGTCGCCGAGATGCCGCAATCGATCGCCGCCGCTACCCGCAAAAACTCGGTATGTACCGGCTCTTGCGCATGAGCGCCCACAAAGCGCATGCCCTGGGCCAGCGAATGTCCCGAGGCAAGCGACATGGAAAGTGCGGTAAACGCCTCGGGCATGGCCTCTTCTGCATCGTGTTGCTCGCGCCGGCTCTCAAAGCCATCCCGAGCGGCGCCAACGGCAATCGGAGCAACAAGTCCCAAGGCAAATCCGAGGGGCGATAACGACACCATCGTTAGTAAAACGCAGCAGACACCGCTCGATAGCAGCAGAAACGCCAAACGCCCCGAAGCATCTTCAATCACGAGGCCAAGGCGATGCGCCGGAGCCAGCGATGCCCACGAACGGGCAATCTTTTTCAGCAGATCGTTTTCCACCAGCTTACGCGGCAGCTTCTCTGCCACCGTCTCGAGCGCCTGACGCGCCAGCTCCGCCGGCGGCACCTGCGGCACACGAGGTTCCGCCCCGCACGCCGTCGCAACAGAAAACCCTGCCAAACCCCCTACGACGAGGGGCACAGCGACCTCCATTCGTCCACCTCCTCTTGTGTGAGCGTCCCCGACCGCAGGCCTTCTGCGATAAACGGCGGCTCGCGGTCAAGCGTCCAGGTGCGCTCGGCGGCATCGAAAGTCACATAGCGCTCGAGCTCTACGCCGCCCGACGTGGCGCGACGCACCCCCGAATACGAGGAGACAAAACGCCTGCCATCGGCGTGGCGCTCGGACATCACGATGCCGTCGAGCGCCATGGCAATCTGCTCCTCGATGAGCTCGCTCGGCAGATCGATGCCATAACGTGCAAGCAACGTCAGACGCACCACGGTCTCCTGTTCTGAGCCCGCATGAAGTGTGGTGAGCGACCCGTCGTGGCCCGTGTTCATGGCCTGCAACATGTCGCAGCACTCGGCACCGCGCACCTCGCCCACCACGATGCGGTCGGGGCGCATGCGCAGGGCATTAGTTACTAGGTCGCGAATCGTCACCGCACCCTCACCCTCAATTGAAGCCTCGCGCGCCTCTAGGCGCACCACGTGCGGATGATGCGCAAACTTGAGCTCGGCAGAGTCCTCGATCGTCACGATGCGCTCGCCAGTGGAAATCTCGCATGACAACGCGTTGAGCAGGGTGGTCTTGCCAGATCCCGTGCCCCCCGCAACCGCCAGGTCCTGTCGCAGCGACACCGCACACGACAGCAGCTGCGCATACCAAAGCGGCAGCGACCCCAGCCCCACAAGCTCGTCCAGCGAGCAGATGCGGTCCGAGAACTTTCGGATGGTGAGAATCGGTCCGTCAATCGCCACAGGCGGAATCACCGCGTTGACGCGATAGCCCGTTTTGAGGCGGGCGTTGACGATGGGGCTGCGCTCGTCGATACGGCGGCCAAGTGGCGAGATGATGCGGTCGATAAGCACACGGATCTGCTCATCATCCTCAAACGCATGCTCGATGGGGTGCAAGACGCCGCCGCGTTCAAAGAAAGCCGAGCGGCAGCCGTTGATCATGATCTCGGTAACGGTGTCGTCCTCGATGAGCGGCTGCAACGGCCCCAGGCCCACCACGTCATCCAAAATCTCGTCGATGATGGTCTCGCGCTCGGGCGTCGCGAGATCGGTCGGCTCCTCAACATTGAGCGCCGCCTCCACCGCGGGACGCAATTCCGAGCGGGCAAGTGCCGGGTCGATATAGGCGCTGATACGCGCCACTTCGTCGTAACCCATGCGGTCCATCACGGCGCGCTTGGTGCGTCGTTTCACCGCGCGGCGACGCCCCGCATCTACAGGCGCTGCCGCCGCTGCAGCGCCGGCAGCCTTAATCCTTGTTTGCAGGCTCATCGCTGATCACCCTCGCGCGACCAGGGAAGGCGGATACGCGGGCGCTCGGTCCGCGTTGCACGGTCGGCGACCATATCGCTCCAAGGGCCGACGGCGCACCCCAGTTCCACGAGCATCTCGCGCGTGGCCTCGCGCACGCTGGTCGCAAAAGCGCTGGTCTGCCCCACTGCCTCGTCAGCGCGCCCAAACGCCATGAGCGCGGCGAGATCCTGCCCGCCATCGGCGATACGAATCTTGGAGCTCAACGCACAGGCAATCTCAAAGCGCATGGCGACGTCCTCGTCTGCCCCGCGCGCACCGAACCGGTTGAACACGGCGCTCATGCGCGTGCGCGGCACACCTACTCGACTTGCCAGTTCAATGACGCGCGACGCCGATGTCGCGGACGATACCGCCGCATCGCCAACGACCAGGCAACGGTCGCTCGCCGCCACCGCAGCCGCCACGGCGTCGCCCCAAAAGACCGAGGTATCGATAAAGACCACGTCGGATTCGCGACGCAGAACATCAAGCAGTAGCTCCACCGGACGTGCCATGAGCTCGGCTTGCTCGGGCGCCGCGACGGGGCCCCAGAGCGTAACGCCCGGCGCCACGCGCATCGATGTGGCCACGATATCCGGCTCGGCAAGCGCGCCCGCCGCCGACGGCTCGATAAGTGCCGCCATATCGCGCGGAGCATCGACGCCTAACAAGTCGTAAAGGTTTCCAAACATCAGGTCCAGGTCGAGCACGGCGGCACGCAAGCCCAACAGCGACGATGTGTGTGCCATGGTGGCAACGATCGTCGACTTGCCGCAACCGCCCGAACCCGAAATGGCACAGATGACCGGAGCTCGATGCTGCGGAGCGGCAGCGTCTGCCGGCGGCATCGGAGGAGGCGGAGCGGGCGTCGGTGGCAGCGTCCCCGTCTCCCCCGCCGCAACCACACGCTGCGTCCAAGCCGGCATGGCAGCTTGTTCGGTCTGCGAGGCAGGTTCGTTCTGCGCAATCTGCTCATGCTGCATCAGTGACAACTCGCCGCACCCGGCAAAGCCCTCAACTTCGTCGAGTTCATCCGCCAGATTCACGCCGTGCACGTATCCCATATCTACAGCCGGGGAGTCGCCAGCATGCTGCGCCGGCCCTCCAGCGTCATCGTATACAAGGGGGTTCCGGGGGCGCCGACCATGCTCGGCTTCCGCTTTTCCATAATCATCAACACGCGGGCCTCTTGTAGCGCGAGGCGCCCCGGGTTCCCTATCAACAAAAGCATCGGGCTCAATCGTCATGTGCCGATCGGAATCAACCGCTCCCTCGCCCGCGCGCCCGTTGCCGCATATACTGTGCGCAGCGATGACCTCGGTCGCCCCTGCGCGAAACAGCCCCTCGATATCCGACGGATCGAGTGCTTCTATCAACACGACCACGCGACTCACGCGGCCTTCGGCCGTCAGGCGCGCAACAGTCTTGCGCACATCTTCGGTATCAAACAGAGACGCCGCGATGATGGCAGCCCCGCGGCGCGACGGAAACGCCCGCGCCATGGAAATCAGCCCGTCCAGGTCACCCACGCGAAGCACCTGTGCACCCGCATCACGGCCCTCGACTTCCCGCTGCAACAGCCCGTAATCGCCGCACGCGCAGCACGCAAGCCAGATCGCCTTCATCACTCGTCGCCTCCACTCTTTTTGCCGCGCGCCGTGGCGGGAATCGTCAAGCTGACCGTTCCCTTGCCCGAAGCTCCCAGCAGTTCCTTGACGTCTTCGGGGTCAGCCGCCAGCGTCACCCATTCGATCTTGCCCTCGCGCGTGGCACCGGAATCCTCACTGGTATCGATTACGTACGCGCCGCACAGCCGATCGGTTACGCCGTCTTTTTGCACATACACATCCACGTAGCTGCCCACGCCCGTGGCGCCGCCGACCGAGTGCTCGGCATCGACCGCCACCGAAACGGCGACCTTGCCCTTAGGCACCTCGAGCTTGTGGCTCTCGGCCTTGGTGTAGACATTGCAGATCACGGCGTTTTTGGGAATACGCGAAGTCGTCACGTCGCCGCGCACCTGGCGCAGCTCGGTCACCGCGTCACGCGGCAGCAGGCTTGTCAGCCATTCCTGGGTTATGACATTGGTCTCATCGAGGGTCTCGCCCACATCGATATCGCGCGCCGCGACGCATACCTCGACGCGATCGCCACCGTACTTGGCCAAGGTCTCAGCCTGGACCTGTTCGGCTTGCGAGCGGATCGACGAGCCGTAAACCATGCAGAGCAGAGCAGCGAGCACGCCCGCGACCAGACTGATGGCGATGCGCTTGCTCTTGTTCACGGCCGCTCCTCTCATGGCAGTGCCGGGCGAATGCCCGTACCACCATTGTCTGGGCGGTCAGAGTGCAAAGCGGCGCAATCGCAATCTTGGTTTTCGATGTCAAACCAATCGCTGACCAAAAGCTGACCAGCCCGTCAAGCTCGTGGCAAGGTTTTGGTCAGCACGTCAGCAAACTGCATGTTTCGAGGCTTTTCCGCAGCAAAAAAGCCGTCTCCTGAACAGTTGGGAGACGGCTGTCATAGGAAAAATCAATTACAGATGAACATCGGGATCGAGCATTTGAGCGCTCACGCGCATGGATGACGCCAAGTTTTGGAACGTTTCCAGCCGTAGGCTGTCGATCTGCCCGGCGTCCTCGGCCTCGCGAACGGCGCAGCCCGGCTCATGGGTATGTGTGCAATCGCCAAACCGGCACGCGCGCGATGCCTCGACAATCTCGGGGAAAGCGCGCGCCAGACCTCGCTCGTGACCCACGAGCGGTAGGCTGCGCAGGCCCGGAGCATCGGCGATCACGCCGGCGTCGCCCGGCAGCGCCACCATCACGCGCGCGACGGTAGTGTGACGGCCCTGGTCGTCGCGTTCACGCACACCGCCGGTCGCCAACGTATCGTGGCCCAGCAGTGCATTGAGCAGCGTCGACTTGCCGGCACCCGACTCGCCCAGAATCATGGCACAGCTCCCGGCAGGCACGCAGGCACGGACCTCGTCCAGGCCGCGGCCCTCGGCAGAGGACGTCACGATTACGCGCACGTCCGGACCCACCAGGCGGCGCACGCGGTCCAAATCGCGCTCGAGTTCCTCGGCATCGCAGCGGTCAGCTTTGGTGAGCACCACCACTGGCTCGGCATCGCAGTCGAGCGCCAACACCAGCGAGCGCGCCACGCGGTCGAGCAGCACCTCACCGGCACCGAGCGCCTGCACGATTAGCACGCTATCCACGTTGGAGCAGAGCACCTGGCGCTCTCCACGGGCGCGGCCGCGCCAACGCTCAAAGCTCGTACGGCGCGGCAGCACGTACTCAATCACGCCCATATCGTGCCCGGGAGCGCGGCGTACCGCCACACGGTCGCCCACGGCAGGCAGCAGGACCTCGTCCTCGCCGCGCGACTTGGCAAACCCCACGGCATGCTCGGCGCGAAAGGTGTCGTCGGCAGTGGCCACCAGCGGAAACCCGCGATCCAGGCGTACCACGGCACCGAGCTGCATCTGCTCGGGCTCCTCGGCATGTGCGCAGAAATCATCAAAGGCAGTCTGCTGGGTTTCATCGACCGGCAGATCATCAAACGCCGGGACATCCTGCAGCGCATCGAGCCCCGGTACGCTCGCCAACAACTCCTCGGCAGACGCGGGAGCCTCGGTCGCGAGCTTCCGACGACGATCGCGCTTAGCCCGCGCCCCCGTCGTCTTTTTCTTCGCCTTAGCCTTAGCCTTGCCCACAAGCGCCTCCCAGCACCATAAATCACAACTGAGCAGGTATTTTACCCACAAAAAAGAGTCGGTCGAGCAACCGCTCGACCGACTCACATACTTTCCCTCAGCTCATGGTCCCGAGAGGTTATCCGAAGGCCCGCCCGCCGGGAGGGGTTTCTTCTGAGCGATCCCGCAGCGCGAAGCGCGAGGACCAGCGAAGAAGAAACCCCGCAGGCGGTCGGGCCGGTGGGAAGGATGGCCTTTCGACCTACTCCTTCTCGACCGCGCGCATGATCGCCTTGTAGATCTCCATCAGCGGAATGATCAGGAAGGCAAGACCCAGCGCGGCGATAACGCCCTTAAGCTCAAGCGTCACGGGACCAAAGAACATCTCGGCAAGCGTCGGCTGCACGGTTACGATCACCGTCAGCACCAGCGCCAGCGCAGCAGATGCCCACAGCCACTTGTTCTGCTTCTTCATCTTAAACAGCGACGTGCGACGGCTGCGCATGTTAAAGCAGTGGAAGATCTCGACCATGTTGAGCGTGATAAAGGCCATCATCACGCCTTCCTCGTCGGCGGCGCCGGCGATCATATCCGAGATGTGGATGTAGCCCATGTCAAAGTACACGCCCACAAAGAAGCTCGCCAGCACCAGCACGGTGATGATCAGGCCCTGGACCACGCAGTCCAGACCCATGTTGCCGGCAAAGACGCCGTCCTTGGCGTTGCGCGGCTTGCGCTTCATGATGTCGCCCTCGGCGTCCTCCATGCCCAACGCGAGCGCGGGGAAGCAGTCGGTGACCAGGTTCACCCACAGCAGCTGCACCGGCTGGAAGATGGTAAAGCCGATGAGCGTGGCGATGAACACCGAGAACACCTCGGCGAGGTTGGCCGAAAGCAGGAACTGTATGACCTTACGGATGTTGTCGTAGATGCGGCGGCCCTCTTCGCAGGCGCCAATGATGGTGGCAAAGTTGTCGTCGGCAAGCACCATGTCGGCAACGTTCTTGGTGACGTCGGTACCGGTGATGCCCATGCCCACGCCAATGTCGGCGCGCTTGATGGACGGGGCGTCGTTGACGCCGTCGCCCGTCATGGCCACGATCTGGTCGCGCGACTTCCAAGCCTCGACAATGCGGGTCTTGTGCTCGGGCTGGACGCGGGCGTACACGCCGTAGTCCTCGATGTGCGCGTCGAGCTCCTCGTCGCTCATGCGATCAAGGTCAGCGCCCGTGATGGCCTGGCTGCGATCGGTGACGATACCCAGCTGCTTGGCGATGGCCACGGCGGTGTCGATGTGGTCGCCCGTGATCATGACGGTGCGGATACCGGCGTCGTGCGCCTCGCGGATGGCGTCGGCGACCTCGGGGCGAACCGGGTCAATCATGCCCGACAGGCCGCAGAAGACCAGGTCATGCTCGAGCGCAGCGGGACTGCAGTCGGCGGGAACCTCGGTGTAGGTGCGGCTCGCCAGCGCCAGCACGCGCAGGGCCTCGTCGGCCATGGCCTTGTTGGCGGCCACGAGCTCGGCGCGACGCTCCTCGGTCAGCGGAACGACCTTGTCGCCGTCGTAGATATGGGTGCACAGGCCGATCACCACGTCGGGCGCGCCCTTGGTGTATTGCTCATACTCGCCGTCCAGGGTTTCGACGACCACGGACATCATCTTGCGGCCGGAGTCGAACGGGGCCTCGCCCACACGCGGGTGCTCGGCGGTCAGGCCGGTGAGCCCCGCCTTGCCGGCATCGTTGACGAGCGCGCACTCAGTCGGCTCGCCCACGGCCTCGCCCAGCTCCTCGTCCCACTGGGCGTCGGAGCACAGAGCCATACCGGCCAGGAACTTCTCCTCAGGCGCAGCGAGCTCGTGCTTGACGACGGTCATCTTGTTCTGAGTGAGGGTGCCGGTCTTGTCGGAGCAGATGGTCTGCGTGCAGCCGAGGGTCTCGACAGCAGAGAGTTTGCGGATGATCGCCTGGCGCTTGGCCATCTTGGTCACTCCGAGCGAAAGCACGATGGTCACGACGGCAACCAGGCCCTCGGGGATGGCGGCGACGGCGAGCGAGACGGCAACCATAAAGGTGTCGAGCAGGGCAGTCGGGTCGGTAAGGACGTTGCCCACGCCGTGACGGATGATGTCGACGCCAAAGATGACGACGCAGATGACGATAACCATAATGGTAAGGATGCGGCTGAGCTCGGCGAGCTTCACCTGCAGCGGCGTGAGCTCTTCCTTGGCCTCGGCCAGGGCGCCGGCAATCTTGCCCATCTCGGTGTT
>USLO01000030.1 GCA_900555515.1 uncultured Collinsella sp. | reverse complement strand
TGAGCTCGTCCCAGGTGCCGCCGACGCCCATCAGGAACACGGCGTCGTAGCCCTCGTCGGCGACCTTGTCGGCGAGCGCGGTCATCTTCTTGCCGGTCTCGTAGAGCGCCTTGCCGTCCTCGAGATAGCCCTCCTGGTCGAAATGCATGATCTCGATCTTCTCGGTTTCCTTCATTTGTCTCTCCTTTCTGGGGTTGTTTCCACATCCCCCATGCCAACGGGCATCAAAACCCGCTTACATTCCGTAACACTCGGCCGCTTTGGCCTTAAGCGCATTGACTGACTCTTCGTAGCCCTCTGCCTTGACCTCCATTTGCTTGGAGACGGCATCAAGATACGGGTGCACGTCCCATGACTTCAGACGCTCGGCGATCATTGCCGCAATCGTCTGGAAGAACACAAGATTGGGAATTGCGCTGAGCAGCGGAGCCACCTGAGGCACCGCAACCTCGTGAGCCCTACCCTTGGGATGGGCCGTGAGCAGCACCGTTTTTGTCGTAACGTTCGATAGCGCATCAGCGATATTCGCAAGACGCTCCGACCCCTGCGGATCGTCGACGATAAACACCAGATAGCCCGGAACGATCTGCATCTCGGGACCGTGGACGAACTCCTCGCCTTCGTGATGCATGGCAGGAATCTTGATGGTCTCGCTCAGCTTGAGGGCCGCCTCTTCGGCAACGCCATAGTTGGGGCCGTTGCCGACGACCATGGCGGGCGTGTGCTCAGAAAGCTCGAGCATGTGGTCTTGGACATATGCCTCGGCGGTCTTGCACATCACGGCATTGGCATGGATAGCCTCGCGCAGGTCGTCAAGACGCTGGGCAACGCCCTTGGCGTCAATCGTTCCGCGCGCCTGACCGCCGTAAATGCCAAAGAGCACCAGGTACTCAACGAGCACCTCGACGCCCAGAGTCACAAAGTCCACCGACTCGACGCCCACACCGTAGTCAAGAACGATGTCAGCGTGTTCCTTGATGGGTGCCTCGACGTTTGCCGTGAGCGCAACTGCAGCCATATCGTGTGCGCGCATGTAATCGAGCGCCGCAATCGTATTGGTCGAATAGCCACTCTGCGAAACGGCAATGTTGAGCACATGCTGCGGATAGGTGTGTTCAAAATCGACGAAGGCCTCGGGCGTCACAACGGACACCTGCATTTGCAGGGCATCTTGCAGGTAATCGCGGGCGCAATCGGCGGCATGGCGCGACGAACCCGAAGCAACGATGCGCAGCGCGTCAAAAGAACCGGACTGGAAAATATCAACGAGCTGCGCTACCAGCTCAGACGAACGCTCGAGGTTCTCCCCCATACGCACATGGGCAAGCTGAACGTAATCGAGCATCTTCATCGTCTCACCTCGTAACAAATCATTAGTATTTGATACCAATCACAGTTACAGGTTACGGCTTTTTGATACCTCTTTGTCGATTAATTTATCCCCATCGGCGAACGGTCGATTTTGAGCCCTGTAAGGTTGTATATACAGCTGACCCAACGATCAAAACTGGTTAGTTTCCCAGCCGTTATTCACAGAATACCAGCTAGTACGTATAGGTGTAGCCGCCCGTATCGCCACGATTGAAGGACTTTACATACTCGATAGCCTGACCGCTCGCGTCATAGCTCACGCATTCCAAAAGCAAAACAAGATCGCCCTGTTCCAGTCCAAGGAGGCCGGCATCTCGTGCGCCCAGCGCTTCGATATCGAGCTTTTCCTGTGCCATGACTGGCTTTCGGCCCAGCATCTCATAGGTCTCGTACAAACTGAAGACCGACACGTCAATATCTTCGATGGTTGGGAACAGCAGGCAGGGAATCAGCGCCGTCTCAATCGATACGGGGCTACCGTTTATGCAGTTCAGGCGTCGAACGGAATAGAGCAGGTCGTCCTCGGCGATGCCAAACAGGTCGGCGTAATATGGCCCCGCATAACGCTTGGAACGCGCGAGAATACGGACGGACGGCTCGCCGCCCGAAGCACGGACCGATTCACGGAAACCGACCGTGCGTTCAAAAAAAGCAGGTACTTTCTGCGCCACAAAGGCACCTTTTCCCCGAACACGGCGAATCTGCCCGCGCCGAACCAGCTCATCGACAGCGCTTCGGATGGTCAAGCGTGTCGTACCAAATTCCTCGGCAAGGTCTTTTTCGGACGGAATCATGGAACCCGTGGGATATATACCGCGCTCGATACGTTCCTCGATGCGGCGTCGAATACGCATATAAACCGGGGTGGCATCTACTGTTTCAGCCATTGTTCACCTGCCACGCTCCTCATGCCGTTCTCTTCGCCGTTATCGGCAAAGCGGAACTTTGTGGGCAAAATCACCGATTTGCAATGCTCCACAAAACGCATGTCCTTATCAAATTCGATCGAGCTCTCATAGAACACCGGCGTTCCCTCTTCTTGCTGGAGCAGCTCGGCCTCTTCGGCATTCAAACGCGAGATGGAAATATGCTCACGTCCATGCTCAACACGCACGCCGCCTTCTTTGAGCAAGACATCGTAAAGGCTCTCGCACTCAAAATCGTGCTCGGTAAGCGATGGGCACAGGGACAGGTTAACGTGAGCCGTCTCGATTGACGCCGGCTCGCCCTCAATAAGTCGAACGCGCTGCATGCGGAGCAAGGGAGCGCCTACAGACACCCCAAGCTTGTCGGCAAGCGCCTCATCCGCCTCGATGGTCCCGGTGGAAACCAGACGAGAAGAGGAGTGCAGGCCGGCAGTCCGCACAGCATCGGAAAAGTTATACGTTTCCTGGAAGATGTTCAGCGGCTTGGGAGGACACACATACGTACCCGATCCGCGACGGCTCTCGAGCGTTCCACACGAGATGAGCCGCGTGATACCGGCGCGCAACGCCGTACGCGAAACGCCGATCTCTTCGCACAGCACACGCTCGGCCGGCAGGCGATCGCCGCCGGCAAGCTGGTGGTGCTGGATATACCAAAGAATTCCCTCAACAGCACGATCTTTGGGGGGAATTGCATAAGATTCGCCTGCCATTGCACAGACTCCTCATTCAGAAACGTATGCCGCCATAATTAGGCCAGCCCTCCCATGGCATCAAATTCGGCCTTGATCTTCTCGGCGACATTCCGATACGACTTATATAGACTTGAATCGCGTTTGACTTCGTCGGTCATAACGGGAATCTCTAATTTGGAAACCTCGTCTTTTCCCGTCTGAACCGCCACAACAACGCCCATACCAAGACACATATTACGCTTGGCAGCGTTTATTTTCGCCGCCTTGGCAGGATTTGCCAGGATACGCTGGGCAAATTCCTGTTTTGAGGCCACTTCCTCGGCCTCCGGATCGCCCGCCTCGGCCACTTCGCACTGCAACACGTCCGCATAGTCAAAAATCTTCGGCTCGCCGCCGCGCTGATGCACGGCCCACTTGCGACGCGTGGCATCCTGGTAGATAGCCGGCAAAAACGTAAACCGCGGCGGGTCCAAAATCGTATCCGTGATGGTAAACACATCGGGATCAAAGGCATCCTGCGGGTTTTTCTTCTTGAACAGCCCCATATCAGCCTCCCGTACTAGCATTAAACAACTCAAGCCGAATATAGCACCAATTTCAAGCTCATGCTTTAGCAGATCGGTGCGCGGCGTCTATGGCTCGCCCAGCGGAAGAGCTTACGGACGAGGGCCGGGGTGCCTGCTTTGTTTTGAGAAGTTCGCGAAGCCCACCTCTCAAAACAAAGTATGCCTCCCCGGCCCCGCCGGCAAATAACGGACACTCCGCATGCAATCTATGCAAACAAACAAGTGCGCTTAGCTATATTCGGTAAGATCAAGCACACTGCCCTTCACGATAAGCGCCGGTTCCAGAACGACCTCTTCGGCACGCTTACCGCCCCTACCGGCAAGACGCTTGGACATGCAGGCAAAAGCATGCTCCGCAAGGACACCGGGATCCTGCTCAATCGCAGTCAGCGCCGGCTCAAAGAGAACGTCGGCCGCCGAGTTGTCATAGCTTACGACCGAGATATCGCCTGGGATGCTCTTCCCCATCTCGTGCAAGCGCTTGAGCAGACCGAGGGCAATGTTGTCCGAGCTTGCAAACACGGCGGTGGCATCGGTTGCAAGCACAGCCTCCGAGGCCTCATAGGCACTCGGGATGTAATATTCGCTCTCAAACTCCAGGCGCGCGTCGATGGGCAGCCCCACCTCGCGCAGCGCGCGCTCGTAACCGGCGAGTCGTTTGCGACCCGTATTGGAGCGACGCGCGTTAACCAGACAGGCGATGCGACGGTGGCCTTGCTCGATCAGATAGCGGGTGGCCATGTAGCCACCCATCTCGTGGTCAAACATCACCTTGTCGCACTCGAGCCCCTCAATGGCACGGTCGACCATCACGGCAGGGATAGGCAGATGGCTCACCTCCTCGCGCAGGGCACGATCGTCGGAGAACTCGTCACCCACCACCAGAAAGACGCCGTCGACGCCGCGCGTCACCAGCTGGCGCAGCAGTTCCAAATCGTCATCGGCGCTTCCACCCGAGCTGGTAATAAAAAGTGCATAGCCGTCTTCGCGGCAGCGCTTTTCCAAGCTGCCGGCGAGCGAGGCAAAAAAGCGACTCTCGATATTGGGAACGATCAGGCCTAAGGTGCGCGACTCGCGCATAACCAGGCTACGCGCGATCTGGTTAGGAACATAGTGGTTGCGCGCCGCAACCTCCTTGATGAGCCTGCGGTTTTCTTCCGAGATGCGACAGGGCCGATTATTGAGAACAAGCGAGACCGACGAAGGGGAAAGCCCCACCTCCTGGGCGATCTGCTTGAGGGTGACTTTGTTGGCCATCTCGCTCCTTCCGGGTTTACGCGCAATCTCTTGAAAGTATAGCGACTGCCCATCTACCTCGGTGATAAACACTTTACCAATCCGGTGGACGGCTGTTTTATCGCCGCCAGCGCACCAAATCCGTCCAGGTGGGGTATATTGCAATCGATCGATGACAACAACCACCAAAAGGCGGATATTCGTATGCACGAGAACGACTTTTTTAACGAGGACTTGCTTTGCGCGCTCGCCGGCGTTGCCGGCGAAGACAACGTACTCATGAGCGAGCCCATGCGCGAGCACACCACGTTTAAGATCGGCGGCCCGGCCGATGTCTTCGTCACGCCCGACACCGAGCAGGGCCTCGTCGCCACGCTCGATACCTGTTATCGCTGCGATCTGCCACTCACCATCGTGGGCAACGGCTCCGACTTGCTCGTCGGTGACAAGGGCATCCGCGGCGTCGTCGTAGCGCTGGGCAAGGGCCTCTCCGACATTACGGTCGACGGCACGCATGTCACGGCAGCAGCCGGCGCCTTGCTTTCTGACGTCGCCGCGGCGGCAGCCGAGGCCGGTCTCACCGGTATGGAGCCCATCTCGGGTATCCCCGGATCGGTCGGCGGCGCCTGCTACATGAACGCCGGTGCCTACGGTGCCTGCATGGCCGACGTGCTGGAGTCCGTACGGGTCTACAAGCCCGCACGCGTCCTCGACGATGGCACCCGCGGCAGCGGCAATATCATTGAGTTCGATGTCGATGAGCTCAACCTGGGTTACCGCAAGAGTCGCATTGCCGACGACGGCTTTATCGTGCTCTCGGCAACCTTCAACCTCGCCCCGGGCAACGCCGCGATGATCAAGGCCGACATGGACGACTACCGCCAGCGACGCGAAGACAAGCAGCCGCTCGACATGCCGAGCGCCGGCTCCACCTTCAAGCGCCCCGAGGGCCACTTTGCCGGCAAGCTCATCATGGACGCCGGCCTGCGCGGCCACGCCGTCGGCGGCGCCCAGGTGAGCGAAAAACACTGCGGCTTCATCGTCAACGCCGACCACGCCACCGCAGCCGACGTCGACGAACTCATCCGCAACATCCAAGCCAAAGTCAAAGAACAGTTCGACGTAGACCTAGAACCCGAAGTCCACCGAGTCGGCGAATTTTTATAAAAAGAAGGCCCCGAAAGGGGCCTTCGCCATATTTATTCAGATAAACCAGTCCGGTGTGTCGCGCTCAGGACCCGAGAGGGCCGGGACAGTCCGAGAGGTATAAGGTTGATCGCGAGTTCCGCACGAGCCGGAGAGCACTAAATGTGCTCTCCGTGCGAGCAGGACTGTCCGAGCAGGCAACCTTATACCTCTCGGACTGTCCCGGCCCAGCTTATCGTTACGACAGCGCAATACCGCCAAGCCAGCCCCAGCGCACGCCAGAGCCAGTGCCGTAGAACCCAATGAACGAGTCAAGCGACCTCGACGTGATGGCGCCCTCGTTACTCATAACGATGCCGCCGCCAACGTAGATGCCCACGTGGCCATAGATCAGACCCGGCATGCCGGTACCACTATGCGAGGAGTCGGCAACAATCATGCCCACCTGCAGCGCCGAGCGGTCGGAGCTATAGCACCAAGCGTTAAACATGTCGCACGCGTTACCGCCAAAGTAACCAACGCCGGCGTTGCGGAAGACGTTGGAGACCCACGCCGCGCACCAGTTCTGGCCAGGCGAGGGCGTGGAGTAGCAAGCGTTGACGACGGCCTGCTGCTTGCCCGAGCCGGCATTCTGCTGCGGGGTACCGCCGGCATACGATCCGCCACCCGAGCTTGAACCACCCGAGTAGGAATTGTTCTTGTTCGCGGCAGCTGCGGCGGCGGCAGCCTTCTTGGCAGCCTCCTCGGCCTGAGCGGCAGCGAGAATCTCGGAATCGCGCTGGGCCATGAGCTCCTTGACATCGTCGGAGAGGCCGTTCAGAACCGTCTGGACCTCCTGCTGCTTGGCCTGCATGTCCTGCATCTGAGCAGTCTGCTGGTCCTTGAGCTTCTCCAAGTCGGCTTTTTGCGACTCGAGCTCGGACTTCTGCGTATCGAGCTCTTTCTGGATGGTCTGGATATCCTCGATAGCGTCACGGTCGCTCTTGTTGATCTTCTCGACGTAATGCGCGTTGGCGACGAGCTCCTCAAACGAGCCAGAAGCAAGCAGCAACGACAAGATGTTGGTCCCACCCGACTTGTAGCTTGCCGCCACGCGATCGGAAAGCTCGTTACGCTTCTTCTTGAGCTCCGACTTCTTGGTGTCGATCTGCTCCTGGGTGTCGTCGATCTGACCCTGAACGCCCTCGATGTCGTTGAGCGTCTGAGCGTTCTTGTTAGCGAGCGCCGCGTACTCGTTGGCGATGCTGTCAAGCTGGGCCTGAACCTCGTCGAGCTGGGCCTGGGCGGCACTCAGCTTGTCGGTGGTTTCCTGGCTGGCCTCGGCAGCACGGGCGCGGGCTGGCAGGCCAAAAAGAACTGCAGCAGAAGCGGCGCCGAACAGGGCCTTGAGGGCGGTGCGGCGCGAGAGCTCCTGAGTAAAGATGGAATCGCTGTTTGGTGACATATGTACTCCGTTACATGTTTTGTTTATATGTCGCTCAAGACATACATATTACCGTACATCCGACGCATCCCAACGATTTCCACGAACGGCAGAAAACCGCACGGCCGGCGGCATGCGCACGGCCTGGAATTACCAAGAAACCGTTATGTATTCCCGTCTTATGAGTACGTTAACATCATTACTCTGCTTTTCATTGTGTCAAACAGTTGCACCGTACCTAGCTGCGCTATACTCCCCTCAAGAAGTGTTCCTGATTCGATAGGAGACTACATGTCCCAAGCACTCGACCCCAAAGACACCTGCGTCCTCGTTACCGGCGGTGCCGGCTTCATCGGTTCCCATACCGTCGTTCAGCTGCTCGAGGGCGGCTACCAGGTCGTCGTTGTCGATGACCTCTCCAACTCCAGCGCCGTCGCCATCGACCGCGTCAAGACCATCGTGGGCGACGAGGCCGCCAAGAACCTCACCTTCTACGAGGCCAATGTGCTCGACCGCGATGCGATGAACAAGATCTTCGATACCCACCAGATCGACCGCGTCATCCACTTCGCCGGCTTTAAGGCCGTCGGCGAATCGGTGAGCAAGCCCGTCGAGTACTACCACAACAATATCGAGAACACCCTGGTGCTCATTGACGTCATGCGCAACCATGGCTGCAAGTCCATCATCTTCTCGAGCTCCTCGACCGTCTACGGCGATCCGGACAATCCGCCTGTCACCGAGGAAGACCCCAAGAAGCCCGCGACCAACCCCTACGGTTGGACCAAGTGGATGATTGAGCAGATCCTCATGGATGTCCACACCGCCGACCCCGAGTGGGACGTCGTGCTGCTCCGTTACTTCAACCCCATCGGTGCCCATCCGTCAGGCCTGATCGGCGAGGACCCCAAGGGCATCCCCAACAACCTGGTTCCCTATGTCGCCCAGGTCGCTGTGGGCAAGCTCGAGGCCGTTCAGGTCTTTGGCAACGACTACCCCACCCCCGACGGCACCGGCGTGCGCGACTACATCCACGTGTGCGACCTGGCATCTGGTCACGTTGCCGCCCTCAACTGGATGAACGGCAAAACCGGCGTCGAGATCTTTAACCTAGGCACCGGTACCGGCACCTCGGTGCTCGAGGTCATCGCTGCCTTCTCCAAGGCGTGCGGCAAGGAGCTGCCCTACGTGATTCGCGAGCGCCGTGCCGGCGATATCGCCGCCAACTGGTGCGATGCCTCCAAGGCCGAGCGCATGATGGGATGGAAAGCCCAGTACGATATCGCGGACATGTGCCGCGACAGCTGGAATTGGCAGAGCCATAACCCCAACGGCTTCGCCGACGCCGAGTAGCAAAAACCTACAAACCGTTCTTGCCCCGATCTCACGATGTGAGACCGGGGTTTTTTCATGGCGCGCAACCATTTACCGAAAACGCGACAACTTTTTAATCTCACCTATACATGTTTAAACAACATGTTCTACAATAGGGACATCGACTCTAAAACTCGGGGCGGGCTGTTCACCCATCTGCAGGCCGATCCCACAACAAGAAGGTTGGTGAGCACATCCATGGAGCGTGCAAGCGGTGTTCTCATGCCCATCTCGTCCCTGCCCGGACCGTACGGCATCGGCGGCTTTGGCTGGAATGCCTACGACTTTGTCGATTTCCTCGTCTCGTGCAAACAACATTATTGGCAGATTCTGCCCCTTACGACGACGAGCTATGGCGACTCGCCCTATCAGTCGTTCTCGGCCCGTGCGGGCAACCCCAATTTCATCGACTTTGCCGAGCTTATCGAGGCCGGCTATCTGGAACAGCGCGATATCGACGGTGTGTATCTGGGCTCCGATCCCAACAACGTTGACTATGGCGCGATTTTTAGCGGTCGTCGCCAGATTCTCGACCGTGCCGCCGAACGCTTCGCCTCCAACAAGCCAGCCGATTTCGACGACTTTGTCCAGGCAAACGAAGACTGGCTCATTCCCTACTGCGAGTTCATGACCGTCAAAGAGGAGTGCGGACTCAAGGCCTTTTGGGAGTGGCCCGCAGAACTGCGCACCCGCGGCGAAGCATCTGCCAAGGTCTGCGCCGCCCATCCCGCGCGCATGCTCTACCACCAGATGACGCAGTATTTCTTCGACCGCCAATGGAGCCGCCTCAAGGCATACGCCAACGAGCGCGACATCCTGATCATCGGTGACCTGCCCATCTACGTCTCGCGCGACTCCGTCGAGATGTGGGCAAGCCCCGAGCTCTTTAAGATCGACGCCGCCGGCAACCCCGTCAGTGTCGCCGGCACACCGCCCGATCAGTTCTCCGCCACCGGCCAGTACTGGGGCAATCCCATCTATGACTGGGATGCCATGGAAGCAGACGGCTTCTCTTGGTGGGAAGGCCGCATCCGCGCCGCACTCAACATGTACGACGTTATCCGTCTGGACCATTTCCGTGGCTTTGAGGCCTACTGGGAAGTGCCGTTCTCCTCGCCCGACTCGTCCTACGGTTCGTGGACACAGGGTCCCGGCCTCAAATTCTTCAAGACGCTCGAGGAAAAGCTCGGCACGCTGCCTATTATCGCCGAGGACCTGGGTTTCCTTACCCCCGGCGTCATCGATATGCGCGACACCTCGGGCTTCCCCGGCATGAAGATCTTGCAGTTTGCCTTTGAGGGCACCAACTCGTATTACCTGCCGCATAACTACATCGCCAATACCGTCGCCTATGTAGGCACGCACGACAACGAGACGGCGCGCGGTTGGTTCGAGGGTACGGCCACTCCGCGTCAGCGCGAGCAGGCTGCCCTGTACACCCACCAGCAGGCAGGCGAGTCCATAGCCGACGCGCTCAACCGAACCATCGCCGCCAGCGTGAGCGATACCTGCATCTACACCATGCAGGACCTGCTTAACCTGGGCAATGAGGCGCGCATCAACACCCCTGCCACCCTAGGCGGCAACTGGACCTGGCGCATGCTCGATGGCGCTATCACCCGCGAGCTCGAGCACAAGCTTACCGACTGGACCGAGACCTACTTCCGTATCCCGTCGGAAGCCGAAATCGAGCTTCCCCAATAGGAGCCACCGCGCCCGACCCCACCCCACCGTGCGGACGCGACCGCTTTTCCCGCGCGAGGCCACCCCAATCCCCTCGCGCGGGATTCTTATGAATTGCAGACATGTAATCAACCCATTACAGGAGGAAACATGCCCCGTATCGATCTCGCAGAACTCGCCGAGCAGTCTTTTGGCATCTCGCTCGAGCAGCTCGATGACCGTCGCATTTACAAACTGCTCGTTAAGCTCGTGCAGGAGCGCTCAGCCGCCTGCCCGCTCAACAATGGCAAGAAAAAGCTCTATTACATCTCCGCCGAATTCTTGATCGGCAAGCTGCTCATCAACAACATGATCGACCTCGGTATCTATGGAGAGGTTAAGGACCAGCTTACCGCCGCGGGCCACGACCTCAATAAGATTGAGGAGTTTGAGGTCGAGCCGTCGCTCGGCAACGGCGGCCTGGGCCGCCTGGCCGCGTGCTTCCTGGATTCCATCGCCACGCTGGGCCTGACCGGCGACGGCGTGGGCCTCAACTACCACTACGGCCTGTTCCGCCAGCGCTTTGTCGACAATCAGCAGAAGGCCGTCCCCGACGAGTGGCTCGGCGAGCAGGATATCCTGATCGATGACGACCGCTCCTACACTGTTGAGTTCGGCGACTTTGCCGTCACCTCCAAGCTCGTCAACATCGACGTGCCTGGCTATGGCCAGCCCGCCAAGAATCGCCTGCGCCTGTTCGACCTGGCGAGTGTCGACGACGGCCTGGTACCCGGCAGCTCCATCGACTTCGACAAGACCGAGATCGCCAAGAACCTCACTTTGTTCCTCTACCCTGACGATTCCGACGAGCAGGGCCGCCTGCTTCGCATCTACCAGGAATACTTCATGGTGAGCAACGCCGCCCAGCTTCTGATCGACGAGGCCATCGAGCGCGGCAGCAACCTGCACGATCTGGCCGACTACGCCGTGGTCCAGATTAACGACACGCACCCCACCATGGTCATCCCCGAGCTCATTCGCTTGCTCACCACCAAGCACGACATCGAGTTTGACGAGGCCGTGACCATCGTACGCTCCATGGTCGCCTACACTAACCACACGATTCTTGCCGAGGCGCTCGAAAAGTGGCCGCTCACCAGCCTGCAGAAGGTCTCCCCTGCCATCGCCGACATTATCGTCAAGCTCGATGAGATCGCAAAGGCCGAGCACGACGACCCGCGCGTTGCCATCATCGACGAATACGACACCGTCCACATGGCCCACATGGACATCCACTTTGGCTTCTCCATCAACGGCGTCGCCGCACTCCACACCAAAATCCTGGAGGACACCGAGCTTCATCCGTTCTACGAAATCTACCCCGAGAAGTTCTCCAACAAGACCAACGGCATCACCTTCCGCCGCTGGATCCAGGGAGCCAACCCCGCGCTTGCCAGCCTGCTCGACGATGTGATCGGCACCGATTGGCGCAGCACCGGCGACTTGAGCAAGCTCGCCGGCTTCGCCGACGATAAGAGCATTCTTGAGCGCTTGGCCGCCACCAAGGCCGAAGCCAAAACCATCATGCGCGAGTTTATGGCGCTCGAGCAGGGCGTGACGATTCCCTCCAACGCCATCATCGATGTTCAGGTCAAGCGTATCCACGAGTACAAGCGCCAGCAGATGCTCGCGCTCTACATCATCTGGAAGTACCTCGACATCAAGAACGGTAACAGACCTAAGCACCCCGTCACCATCATCTTTGGCGGCAAGGCAGCGCCTGCCTATACCATCGCTCAGGACATCATCCACCTCATCCTGACGCTTTCCCAGTGGATCGCAAACGACCCCGACGTGGCTCCCTACCTCCAGGTCGTCATGATCGAGAACTACAACGTCACTGCTGCCGAGCGCGTGATCCCCGCTGCCGACATCTCCGAGCAGATCAGCCTGGCCTCCAAAGAGGCGAGCGGCACTTCCAACATGAAGTTCATGCTCAACGGCGCTTTGACCCTGTGCACGCTCGACGGTGCCAACGTGGAGATTGCCGAGCTCGTGGGCGACGAGAACATCTATACCTTTGGCGCCTCGTCCAAACAGGTCGAGCAGCTCTACGCCGAAGGCACCTACAACGCCGGTGCGCTCTACCGCAAGCCCGGCATTAAACTGCTGGTGGACTTCATCACCAACCCGGCCTTTATGGCAACCGGCAACGCCGAGCGCCTGCAGCGCCTGCACGACGACATTAAGGGCAAGGACTGGTTTATGGCCCTGCTCGACATTGAGGAGTACATCCAGACCAAAGAGCGCGTGCTAGCCGACTACGAGGACCAGGACGCTTGGATGCGCAAGGCGCTGATCAACATCGCCAACGCCGGCACCTTCTCTTCCGACCGCACAATCTCCCAGTACAACGACGAGATCTGGCACCTGAGCTAATTCGATTCCCTTACCCATCCTCTTGAAAGCGGAGTCGCGGCAACGCGGCTCCGTTTTTTTGTTTCCCTGTGTTGCCCGTGGCCTGCCTCGACCAAACAATCTCGGTCTGTAACATCTAGCCGGCAAAATTGAGTCTACCTGTTACAGATCGAGATGAAAGGACAGGCAGCTCGACGTTGTCTCAATCTGTAACAGGTAGACCCAATTTGGCCCTCCTCCTGTTACAGATTGAGACAAACTGACAGACGAACGGTCCCAACACAAAGAAAGGCTCCCCTCTCGCCCAGTGGACGGGAGGGGAGTCTTATATGTGACCGCGGCAAAAGGATGGCAATACCGCAGTCGCCCAAAGGGAGGGCCTGGATGCACCGGGCCTAGATAAGGTTCTTGCCAGACACCTTATCGAAGAGATGGGTCGCGTTCTTCTCGAACTTGAACCAGATGGAGTCGCCCGCCTTGAGCGCACCCTTGGCCTCAAGGTCGACAACGGGAATGATCAGGACGAACTGGCCATCGGGAGCGGTCACGTGGACATGCTCGGTCGAACCCATGAGCTCGGTCACCTCGACGGTACCCTGGAGCGCACCCTCCTCGCCCTTGTCGGCAAGCAGAATCTGCTCGGGGCGCACGCCGGCCGTAATCTCCTTCACGTCGCCGCCGTCCCAGTTGAGAGCAAGCTGAGAGCAGGTCTCGGGGGCGAGCGCCACGTTCATATCCTCGGTCTTGACGGTGAAGCCGTTGCCCGAGCGCACCAGCTGGG
>USLO01000029.1 GCA_900555515.1 uncultured Collinsella sp. | reverse complement strand
ATGTCGGCCAGGTAGACCGTGGTCTTGACGACATCGGCAAAGGTGGCGCCGGCAGCGGTCAGCAGGGCCTCGACGTTGGCGAGGGACTGCTTGGCCTGGGCCTCGACGCCCTCGGGCATCTTGCCAGTTGCGGGATCGATGCCCAGCTGGCCGGACAGGAACACCATGTTGCCGGCCTGGATACCAGGGGAATACGGGCCGATGGCTGCGGGTGCGTTATCGGAAGACACGACGGTCTTGCTCATGTTTTTCTCCTTACGATCAATTGAGAGAGCGTGAGCGCGGTGTTCACACCGGGAGGCACAGTTCGGTCTGAACACCGCGCTTGATTGGGATAGTACTCAAGGTTTCCGCGCGATGCAAGATTATTATCACGTTGCGAGAATATTTTATCGCCCAACGGTTTCCCCGAACCGCTGAACGGTTCTCATGTGGAGCAGCCAGTCCAAGCTGCTGAAGACTTTGTCCTGCTTAGGCTGCGGGCGTCGCCCACCGCAGCGACGTCACTATACTTTTGAATATCTGAGCATTTTGAAAGGCAGGATATGACCGCAACCGCCAGCCGAACCACTAACCGCAGGCCCGAGCTTTTGGCCCCCGCCGGAGGCCCGGAGCCCTTTGCCGCCGCGCTCGCCGCGGGCGCCGATGCCATCTACTGCGGCATGGGCAGCTTCAACGCCCGCCGCAAGGCAACCAACTTTACCGACGAGGCCTTTGAGCAAGCCTGCCGTGCTGCACACATGGCCGGGTCGCGCGTCTACGTCACGGTCAACATCGTCATCAAGCAGTCCGAGATGGACGATGCGCTGCAACTCATCCATCGCTGCTCCACGCTGGGCGCCGACGCCTTCATCATTCAGGACTGGGGTCTGTTCTTTGAGGTCAAGCGCACCATGCCCGGCATCGAGACGCATATCTCGACCCAGGCGAACATCCACGACGACCGCGGAACCATCTGGTGCCGTGAGCAGGGCGCCGACCGCGTGACCCTCTCGCGCGAGCTCTCCATCGACGAGATCGCCGCCATCCACGACGCCGCGCCCGATGTGGACCTTGAGGTCTTTAGCCACGGTGCCATCTGCTTTTGCTACTCGGGCCTGTGCCTGCTGTCGAGCTTTGCCATGGCGGGCCGCTCGGCCAACCGCGGCATGTGCGCTCAGCCCTGTCGCTTGCCTTACGAGCTGATCGACGAGAACGGCCGCTCGCTCTCCCCTGCCGGTCGCGAGCGCGCGCTATGCCCGCGCGATACCAATACCTCGCAGCTCGTTCGTCGTCTGTATGACGCCGGCGCCGCATCGCTCAAGCTCGAGGGCCGCATGAAGGCTCCCGATTACGTGTATTCCATCGTCGACGTGTATCGTCATCAGATTGATGACATGCTTGCCGATGTTTCGACCTCTAAGGATGAGGATGCCGCCCGCCAGCGCCAGCTCAAGCGCTGCTTCAACCGCGACTTTACGCACGCCTATCAGGACGGCACCTCGGGCGACGAGATGATGAGCTACGAGCGCTCCAACAACCGCGGCCAGATCGTGGGCACGGTGCTTGGCAGCCGTCTGGCCAACCGCGATGCACGCGGACTCAAGCCCGATGATCGCCGTCGCCGCGCCGCCATCGCCCGCATTGAGCTGTTTGAGCCCGTGGGCAAGGGCGACCTGCTGGAGCTTCGTCACGACGATGAGTTTGACCAGTTCCTAACCACCATCGCCGCCGATGATGCCGCCGCAGGCGACATCATCGAATGTCGCGTGCCCCGCAGCATGCCCGAGGGCTGCCGCGTCCGCGTGATTCGCAGTCAGCGCGCCATCGACGCCGCCGGCGCCGCGCTCAAGCGCGATGTGCTGCGCCGCCGAGCTGTTGACGTGTCCGTCGTGGCGCGCCTGGGCGAGCCGTTTACTGTCACACTCACCTGCTGTGACAACCCCGCGCTCACCGCCACCGCCACGGGCTTCACCGTCGAGGCCGCCAAGACCCGCGCCGTCGAGGCATCCGATCTGGTTGAGCATGTGGGCCGCATGGGCTCCTCGCCCTTTGAGGCCGCAAGCTTTGACGTTTCGCTCGACGCCGGCTGCGGTATGGGCTTTTCCGCCGTGCACAAGGTGCGCGCCACCGCTTGTAAGGCGCTGGAAGAGGCCATTCTGGCACCGTACGAGGAGCGCGCGAAAAAGCTCGAGTTGCCGGTGCTCGACAAATGTACTCGCCCCATGCCCGAGCACTACCGCGACGAGCCGCAGATCTGCGCCACCGTCACCTCGCTCGAGGCCGCCGAGGCAGCCCGCGCGGAGGGTGCAACGCGCATCTATATGACCACCGACGCGCTCGAGGCTGTCGGACTCTCCCCTGCCGATGCATTTGAGCAGGGTATCGTTCCCGTACTCGACGAGGTCTGCCGCGCCGTCGACCACGAGCGCGTCGATCCCTGGATCAATGCTGGAGCCACCGTCGCCGTCGGCAATATCTCCGAGCTCGCCGTAGCCGCGCAGGCCGGCGCCACAGCCGAGATTCGCTCTTGCCTGCCGGTGCACAACACGCCCTGCATGGAGGCGCTTGCCGAGCGCGGCGCCGGTGCGTTTTGGCTCTCGCCCGAGATCACGCTCGACGAGATTGTCTCGCTCGGCGCCGCCGCGCCCGCTGCTCTGGACATCACCGTCTTTGGCCGCCCGCGCGTCATGACAAGCGAGCATTGCATTCTGCAGGTTGCCAACGGCTGCATCCACGATTGCGCCAACTGCCGCCTGCGTACCCGCAAGCTCTCGCTCAAGAATATCGACGGAAAGGTCATGCCGGTGCGTACCGACATCCACGGCCGCTCACGCCTGTACGACGCCTACCCCATCGACCTCACGCCTCAGGTTCCTCAGCTGCTCGATGCCGGCGTGCGTCGTCTCATGGTGGACGGAACGCTGCTCGAGACGGATGAGATCGCCCGTGCCGTCGCTCGCGTCCGTCGCGCCGTCGAGGCAGCTCAAGCCGGCCGCAAGCCCGCCGCCCGCCTGCGCGGGGCGACTTCGGGCTGCATGTTTGTGGGAATTAGCTAACCGAAAGGCTTACACGTGAACGAAGAACCTCAAGTCCTCTACTGCGACGCCTGGCTTATGGCCATCGACAAGCCCGCCGGCATGATCGTCCACGGCGACGGCACCGGCGAGCGCACGCTCACCGACTACGCCAGCGACCTGCTGCTGGCGATGGGCGACGGCTTTGCCGCGACCGACATGCAGCCGCTCAATCGCCTGGACCGTGACACCACCGGCGTGGTGTTGTTTTCGCTCGACAAACAGACGCAGCCCGCCTTTGACCAGATGGTGATCGACCACGCCTTCGAAAAGCACTATCTGGCGCTGGCCGAGGGCAAGATCGACTGGAACGAGAAGCTCATCGACAAGCCCATCGCCCGCGACCGTCACGACAGCCGAAAGATGCGCGTCGGCGCCAGCGGCAAGCCGTCTCAAACTCGCGTGAAGGTGCTCAAACGTCTTAAGAGCCGTCGTGGCCTGCCCGCGCGCTCGTATATCGATGTCGAGTTGCTCACCGGCCGCAAGCACCAAATCCGTGTGCACCTGGCAAGCGAGCATCATCCCCTGGTTGGCGACGACCTGTACGGAACGCCGCGCCCCTGCGGCCTCATGCTTCACGCCCACAGCGTGTCCTTCACGCATCCCGTAACCGGCGAGCACATCCACATCGAAGCCCCCTGCCCCTGGGAGCCCTAAAGTCTCCCGAAAAGGGACGGGTTTATTTTGGCAGGTCTTATCTGGACAAACGTCAAAACCACCACAAAGGTTCCTGTCCCTTCGCGGTGGTTTTGGCCTTAGCCCGTCCCCTGCTGTTAGACCGTGATGACGTTGTCCATTGCCCGGTACTTGGCGGGGACCTCGCCTGCGGTAATAATCGTTGCGTCGCGGAAGTCCGCGAACTTGACGGGCGCCACCATGCCAAATTTACTGGCGTCCGAGATTACGAAGCGCTTGGCTGTATGACGCATCGAGATGCGCTTTACTTGCGCCTCCTCGATATCGGGCGCCGTGAAGCCCTGCTCGGCGGCAATGCCGTTAGAGCCCCAAAAGCCACAGTTGAAGTTGTAGCGGTCTAAGGTTGCCAAGGCATCGGGGCCAACGAGCGCCTCGGTCTCGGGTTTGAGCTCGCCGCCCAGCACCACGGTACGCATGCCGCGCAAAGCAAGGCGCTGAGCATGGACCACGGAATCGGTCACATAGGTGACATCTTCAAGGTGTGGAAGATGCTCGATGAGCCTGAGCGTCGTCGAGCCCGAGTCGATGTATACAAAGCTCTCAGGCTCCACAAGCGCCGCCGCACGGGCGCAGATACGCTCCTTGTCATCGTTATGGAGGTCGCTGCGCTCATTAAGCGTTAGGTCGCGCGTCACGTGCGCGCGCTCAAGACTCGTCGCTCCACCGTGGACCTTGGCGATGCGGTGCGCTCGGTCGAGCGTCTGCAGGTCGCGCCGAATGGTAGAAGCCGTCACGCCCAGGGCCTCAGCAAGCTCTGGCACAGTAACCGAGCCAGCCTGCTGCACCATCGACACAATCGCGTTGAGCCTATCTTCCGCAAGCATCGCTTACTCCTCCTCGGGATACACGACTCCCCAGTCGGCGCGAAGCTTGGTCATAAGCTCCATAACATCAGAAGCATAACCCAGCAGCTCGCGCTTGGAGTCGTCGCCGGCAACGGCCTTCTCAAGATCGGCCATCTCATAGCACAGGGCGTAAGCCTCGGTGCCGGCGTGGGCCTCCTCGCGGTGGCCGTCCGCAGTCCACACGATGGTCGCGTGATCGGCACGCGGATAATCGTTGACCTCGATATAGCACTTATCGAAGCTGATGACCGAGCGCTTGGGCTGCTTGGAGTGGAGCGTGAGGCTCACCACGCCCAGCTGCTGTTCGGAATTACGGCATACGATGCCGCCCGCAACGTCAACGCCGGTCTCACAGGTATTGCCCAGCGAGACAACCTCAGCGGGCTGGCTCTCCATAAAGAGGCGCATGACAGACAGGGCATACACACCAATATCGAGCATGGCACCACCGGCAAGGTTGCGGTTGTAGAAGCGGTTGGTCAGGTCGCCGTACTCCTTATAGCTGCCAAAGTTGAGTTGGGCGAGGTTCATGCGACCAAAGTCGCCCGCATCCATGCGGCGGCGCAGCTCCTGATACAGCGGCATGTGAAGCACCGTGGTGGCGTCCATAAGGACGACGTTGTGCTCGTCGGCGATGGCACGCGCCTCGTCGAGCTCAGCGGAATTGAGGGTAATGGCCTTCTCGCAGAGCACGTGCTTACCAGCTGCCAGAGCGGCTCGCAGGTAGGTGATATGCGTGTTGTGCGGCGTGGTGATATAGACGGCGTCGATGTCCGGATCGGCGTAGAGGTCCTCGACCGTCTCGTACACCTTCTCGACGCCATACTGCTCGGCAAAAGCCTGGGCTTTGGAAAGCGTACGGTTGGCGACACCCGCGAGCTTGCGGCCGGCCAGCGCGAGGGACTGGGCCATTTGGTTGGCGATAACACCGCACCCGATCACTGCCCAGCGAAGCTCGGGAGCCGTAAAAATGTCGTTTGGGAACGGCTGATTCTGGACCGAGGCAAACGCCGCCTTTGCGGCTGCCTCGGCGTCGAGCGGAGCCTGTTTGGAATCTGCCATGATGTGCCTCCTGAGTCATCGGAAGTCCTTCATTTCTAACAACCCTATAGTCGCACAATTGCGCGCGTATCTGCTCGTGTTTGCGTATTTATTTGCTTATCGGACATTATTTAGCCATAGTTGACAGATGTTTGCGCGGTTATGCGCATTATCGCGCAATAGCATGCGCGTAAATGCGCATGCAACGATCCTTGTGAAACATTAAGATGCGGAAAACAAAAGCTCTAAAAGACAGAGTAGGCTGTAGCACTCCACCCCTCTGAGCTCATCAGGTATCAAAGGACCGTCCCAAACTGCCGGCAATAAGGGAACGTCCCTATGTGCCGGCACCTAGGGACAGTCCCTAAGTGCCGCTTTCGTTGAAGCCTATCCAAGATTGCCAGATATACAAATCTAAAGACTGTCCCCATCAACTAGCCGTTTAAGAACGTCCCCAACGACTAGTCATTTAAGTCTGTCCCCAATGAATGCAATCACTCATTTAAGTCTGTCCCCAATGAGTGGGGATAGAAAAAGGCCCGAGTGCCGTGGGGCATCCGGGCCTTTGCTGGCAACTTAAATGTTGCGGGCAGCTTAGAACTTGTGGCCGCACTTCTTGCAGACGCGCAGCTTGTTCTTGCCGTCCTTCTCGTGACCGACGCGGGTAACCTTACCGCACTCGGGGCAGACGAGATTGACGTTAGAGGCGTCGATAGGAGCCTCCTGCGAAACGATGCCGCCCTGCTGGTTGGCAGCGTTGGGCTTGACGGCCTTCTTGACGACCGAAACGCCCTCGACAACGACCTTGTTCTCGGCGGGGAGAGCACGCAGGACAACGCCCTGCTTACCGCGATCCTTACCAGAGAGAACCTGGACCTTATCGCCCTTCTTGATATACATATATCTCCCCTAACTACAGGGTCTCGGGAGCGAGCGAGACGATCTTCATGTACTTCTTGTCACGAAGCTCGCGAGCGACAGGCCCGAAGATACGGGTGCCGACGGGCGAACCATCGTTGTTGATGACAACGCAGGCGTTCTCATCAAAGCGAATGTAGGAGCCATCCTTGCGGCGGATCTCCTTAACGGTGCGAACGACGACGCAACGGACAACGTCCTTCTTCTTGACGTTGGCGCCAGGGGTAGCCTCCTGGACAGCACCGATGAACACATCGCCGATGCCTGCATAACGACGCTTGGAACCGCCAAGCACCTTGATGCAGCGAATCTTGCGAGCGCCGGAGTTGTCGGCGACGTTCAGCATGGTTTGCATCTGAATCATGGTAGATGTTCCTCCGAACTAAGAACCGAAGAGAGGTGCGCAGCCTTTATACGGCCCGTGGTATGCAAGCCAGGCATACGCACATCTTCGGAAACGTACAAGTCGTAAGAGCGACTGCTTATTTAGCGCGCTCGACGACCTCGATGAGGCGCCAACGCTTCATCTTGGACATAGGACGGGTCTCCATAACGCGGACGGTGTCGCCCACGCCAGCCGTGCACTCCTCGTCGTGAGCGTGCAGCTTCTTGGAGCTGGTCATCATCTTGCCGTACTTGGGGTGACGCTTGCGCTCGGTGATGGTGACAACAATGGTCTTGGCACCGGAGACGGAGGTAACGACACCCGTACGGACCTTACGCGAGTTACGCGAATCAGTCATGTTCTCTCCTTAGGTCCTACTCGGCGACAGCGGACTTCTCCGCTGCGATCTCGCGGGCGCGCTGCTCCGTGAGGACGCGAGCGATGTCCTTCTTCACGGTGTTGACGCGAGCGGTGTTGTCCAGCTGGCTGGTGGCCATCTGGAAACGAAGGTTAAAGAGCTCGGCGCGCATTTCCTTCAGCTTCTCAACGAGCTGAGCGTCCGAGAGCTCACGAATCTCTGCGGGCTTCATTAGTTCTCCTCCTTGGCGGCGGCGGCGTCCTCAGCAGCCCACTTGGCCTCGAGAGCGGCCTCCTCAGCCATCTCCTTCTCGATGCGCTGCTCAGCGTTCTTGGCAGCAACAATCTTGGTCTTGATGGGGAGCTTGTGCTGCGCAAGACGCAGAGCCTCGCGAGCGACCTCCTCGGGAACACCCTTGACCTCGAACATGATGCGGCCGGGCTTGACGACGGCCACCCACTCCTCGGGGTTACCCTTACCAGAACCCATGCGAGTCTCGGCAGGCTTCTTGGTGATGGGCTTATCGGGGAAGATCGTGATGTAGACACGACCGCCACGCTTCATGTAGCGGGTCATGGCAATACGAGCGGCCTCGATCTGACGGTTGGTGATCCAATGGGCCTCGAGAGCCTGGATACCAAACTCGCCGAAATGCAGCTCGGTATTACCCTTGGCCTGGCCCTTCATGGAGCCACGCTGCACCTTGCGGTGAAGAATACGCTTAGGGGCAAGCACTACTGACCCCTCCTCTCGGAGTTACGACGACGAGGACGGGAAGAGCCCTCGAGTGCAGGGTTGGGAACAGGCTGGCCCGGGAGCTTCTCGCCCAGGTAGATCCAGACCTTCACGCCGCAAGCGCCCATGGTGGTGCTGGCGACAGCCGTGCCGTAGTCGATCTTGGCACGGAGGGTGTGCAGAGGCACGCGACCCTCACGGTACCACTCACGACGGCCCATCTCGGCACCGCCGAGACGACCGGAGCACTGGATACGGATGCCCTTAGCGCCGGCCTTGCGGGCGGACTGGACAGCCTTGCGCATAGCGCGACGGAAGGCAACGCGGCCCTCGAGCTGCTCGGCGATAGACTGAGCAACGAGGTTGGCGTCGAGCTCGGGGCGTTTGATCTCGACAACGTCGACGGAGAGCTGGCCCTTGGAGACGCCAGCGACCTTCTCGAGCTCGGTGCGGAGGGTATCGATCTCGGCACCCTTCTTACCGATGACAACGCCGGGGCGAGCGGTGAGGATGATGACCTTCACCTTGTCGCCAGCGCGCTCGATCTCGACGCGGGAGACAGCTGCGCGGGAAAGACGCTTCTCGAGGTACTTGCGGATCTCGAGATCGTTACCGAGGGTCTTAGCGTAATCCTTCTCTGCGAACCAGCGGGAGCGCCAGTTCTCGGTGATGCCAAGACGGAAGCCGGTGGGGTAGACTTTCTGACCCATACAGCTTTACGCCTCCTTTCGAGGAGCAACGACGACGGTGATGTGGGAAGTACGCTTCAGAATGCGAGAAGCGGAACCCTTGGCGCGGGGACGGATGCGCTTAAGCGTCGGACCCTCGTCAACATAGGCAGCGGCGACAACCAGGTTGTCGGCACGCAGACCGTTGTTGTTCTCGGCGTTCGCAACGGCGGAACGGAGAACCTTCTCGACATCCACGGCGACGGCGCGGTCGCAGAAGTGGAGGATGTCGAAGGCCTGAGCGACAGGCTTGCGGCGGATCAAATCGACCACCAGGCGGGCCTTGCTGGGGGAAACACGCACGTACTTAGCGACGGCGCGAACCTCGGTGGCCTCAGTTTCAATAGACTTAGTTGCCATTTACGGTTAACCCCCTATTTGGCCTTGTGGCCACGGAACGTACGAGTCGGCGCGAACTCGCCGAGCTTGTGACCAACCATGGACTCGGTAACATACACGGGCACATGCTTGCGGCCGTCGTGGACGGCGATGGTGTGACCAACCATCTCGGGGAAGATGGTGGACGCGCGGGACCAGGTCTTCACGACGTCCTTCTTGCCAGCCTCGTTCATCGCGGTGATACGCGAGAGAAGGCGAGTCTCCACGAACGGGCCCTTTTTGAGACTTCTGCTCATAAGTGCTTTCTCCTAAAACTCGGTATCCGAAATTACTTCTTACGGCGACGAATGATGTGCTGGTTCGAGACCTTCTTCTTCTTGCGCGTACGAAGGCCCTTCGTCGGCTTACCCCAGGGGGTAACAGAGGGACGACCAGAGGTGTGGTTCTTGCCCTCGCCACCGCCGTGCGGGTGGTCGACAGGGTTCATGACGGTACCGCGGACGGTCGGGCGCACGTTCATGTGACGCTTACGGCCGGCCTTGCCGATGACGATGTTGGAGTGATCGGCGTTGCCGACCTCACCGACGGTGGCGCGGCAGGTAACGAGGATGCGGCGCATCTCGGAGGAAGGCATACGGACGATGGCGTACTTGCCCTCCTTACCCATCAGCTGGCAGGAGTTACCGGCGGAACGGGCGATAGCGGCGCCCTTGCCCGGCTGGAACTCGACGGCGTGGATGAGCGTACCGACGGGGATGTCGGCGAGGGGCAGAGCGTTGCCCGGCTTGATGTCGGCGTCAGAACCGGACATGATGGTCTGACCGACCTCGAGGCCCTTGGGGGCCAGGATGTAGCGCTTCTCACCGTCAGCGTAGTGCAGCAGAGCGATGCGAGCGGAACGGTTCGGATCGTACTCGATCGTGGCAACCTTGGCGGGCACGCCGTCCTTGTTGCGCTTGAAGTCGATCACGCGGTAACGACGCTTCACGCCGCCGCCCTGGTGGCGGGTGGTGATGCGGCCGTTGTTGTTACGACCGGCCTTCTTGGGCAGGGGCTCGAGAAGAGACTTCTCGGGCTTGGTGCAGGTGATCTCGGAGAAGTCGGAGATCGTCTGCCAACGCCTACCAGCGGAGGTCGGCTTAAGGTGCTTTACAGCCATTACAATCCCTTTCAATAGGAATCCGTTAGCCATCGCAGACAGGGATTCGAGGTTCTGCCTCGGGTGCGATGACACCGGACGTATACACGGTTCCGGGCGTGTCCATTTTATACGCCCAAAACCTTGAGCTCCCGCCTCCCCTATTTGGGAGGCATGAGCTCACTCAACAGCAGCGAGTCTTAGGCCTGGTTGCCAAAGACCTCGATGGTGTCGCCCTCGGCCAGCGTGACGATGGCCTTCTTCCAAGAACGGGTCTTGCCGGCGACATAGCGCACGCGCTTGGTCTTGGGCTTGACCGTCAGGGTGTTCACGCGAACGACCTTGACGCCGAAGATCTCCTCGACAGCGTCCTTGATCTGATACTTGTTAGCATCCTTGGCGACCTCGAACGTGTACTTGTTCAGCTCCATGCCGGAGAAGGAACGCTCGGACACGATCGGACGGATGATGATCTCGTGGGCGGTCATTTATGCAAGCACCTCCCCGAAGTGAGCGGCGATGTCGGCGGGCATCAGCACAGCGTTGTTGTTGACGAGATCGTAGGTGTTGGCCTCGTCAGCGGTGATGATGAACGTCTTGGGAATGTTGCGGAACGACAGGTAGGCGTTGACGTCCTCATCGCGAACGATGATGGTCAGACGCTTGCCCTCAAGACCGAGGGCCTTGAGCATGGCGACGGCAGCCTTGGTGGAAGGCTTCTCGAAGCCGTAGTCGTCGACGAGCACGAGCTCGCCATCGGCCAGCTTGGCGGACAGCGCGGAGCGCATAGCCAGCTTGACCTCCTTGTTGTTCATACGCTTAGCGTAGGAACGGGGCTTGGGGGCGAAGACAACGCCACCGTGACGCCACTGGGCAGCACGGATGGAACCCTGGCGGGCACGGCCGGTGCCCTTCTGACGCCAAGGCTTCTTGCCGCCACCGGAAACCTCAGAGCGACCCTTTGCAGACTGGGTGCCCTGACGCCAAGAGGCCATCTGGCACTTGACGATGTGGTGCATAACGTGGATGTTCGGCTCGATGCCGTACACCTCAGCGGCGAGCTCGGCCTCGGCGACCTTCTTGCCCTCGCTGTTCTTTACTTCAAACTTTGCCATTTAAGTGTTCTCCTTGGTATGACGCTGGGCTAAATGGGCTGGGCCCTTAGGCCATACGGATGGCGACGAGACCATTCTTGGCACCCGGGACAGCGCCCTTGACCAAGATGAGGTTCTGCTCGGCATCGATGCGGACAACGGAAAGGTTCTTGACGGTAACGCGCTCGTTACCCATGTGACCGGCCATCTTGACGCCCTTGAGGACGCGCGCAGGATAGGCGCACTGACCGATAGAACCGGGGTGACGCTGGAAGTGAGAACCATGCGTCATAGGACCGCGGCGCTGACCCCAGCGCTTGATGCGACCCTGGAAGCCCTTACCCTTGGAGGTACCGATGACGTCGACCTTCTCGACATCAGCGAAATCAGCGACGGTGACGACCTCGCCGACCTTGTGCTCCTCGCCGTTCTCGACGCGGACCTCACGAAGGAAGCGGACAGGCTCGACGCCAGCCTTGGCGAAGTGACCAGCCATGGGCTTGTTCACGTTCTTGGCCTTGATGTCGCCGAAGCCGATCTGGACGGCATCATAGCCGTCGGTTGCCTGAGTTTTAACCTGCGAGACAGCGCAGGGGCCAGCCTGGATGACCGTGACGGGAACGACGTTGTCGTCCTCGTCCCAAACCTGGGTCATGCCAATCTTGCGGCCGAGAATCATGCTGATCAAGATATGATCCCAACTCTCGCGTGGTCTTGGGACAATGCGTACGCCACCGAGCGTACGCCCCTAGAGGACCACTACTTACACGACGTGCTCCCCAGCCTTGTATTTCGCCCGGACTACCTGACAACCCTATTAAGCAGGCATTTTGTCCAGCCAGAATACTCCCCTGGTTACACACAGCTGATTAGTATACACGGCTGCGGGCGTATCCATCGAGATTCATATTTCACTCACATTGTTTACGCAGGTAAAGTGCGTGGCACGTTCCCAGTGTGCGGCGGAGGGGGCGGGCCTGAGACATATTAAGGTTGCTGCTCTACAGTCCTGCTCACGACGGAGAGCACATTAGTGCTCTCCTGTTCGTGCGGAACTCGCGACAACCTTAATATGTCTCAGGCCCGCCCCCTCCGCCGCACACTGGGAACGCCACGTTGATGTCTGCTAAACCTTGCTCGCTCAGGCTAATGACTTTGTTGGGGGTCCACTATTTGCTGGAGAGTGAACTTGCATTGGAGCCTGTCACTCTTTCCTTGCAAATCTTCCTCGTCAAAATCGAAGATCATGATGGCGCAGTTGGGGAGTTTTGTTGGGAGCTCGAAGCCCTCTGGGGCTGCAGCCTTGATGAATTGGCGGCTGGCGCTGCCGTGGCTTACTGCTAGGAGGGTTTCGATGCCCTCGGAGCCTATGAGATTGGTGAGGGTGCCTACCATGCGTTCTTGCAGCGCGCGGCTTCCTTCTCCTCCGAATGGGATTAAGTCCTCGCCTGGATCCCAGACGTCGGTGGGTAGCGCGTCGTGCGGGCCCTCTTCGAAGGTGCCGTAGCAGCGCTCGATAATGCCTTCGCAGGGCTCAACGTCAGCGTCTGCGCCGAGAAGCTCGGTTGCGACGAGGCTTGCCGTGGCCATGGCTCGGCCCAAAGGGGAGGAGACCACTTTGTCGGGAACGACGTTGCGGGCTTTGAGCCACGCGGCTGCCATCCCGGCTTGCTGACGGCCCAGATCGGTCAGCGGTGAATCGCAGCGGCCCTGGACCAGCTTTTTGACGTTGAACTCCGTCTGGCCGTGGCGGAGTAGGTATAGGCGCTTCATGCTCTCCCCTTCTGCATAACTTGCTTTATCGGCACAGCCCTACTCGTGGGTATGCCCTACGTAGTCTTCGTCGATCGTAATCTTGGCAATCGACTTGGGATATTCCGATTCGACCCGTTGTGCCAGCGCGTGCTTTAAGTCTTCGGCACTCATTTGCAGATCCGAGGGACGCACGCAGTCAAAAATCACGTTGGTGTGCGTGGGGCCCGGCACGCAGCGCAAATCATGAATCGAAAGGCGGCTATCGATCTCTTGAGCCATAGCGTTGATGCGCAAGCGCATGCTCGCCACCTTTGGATCGTCGGTCACGATGGGGTCGTAGTGAAGTGTGACAATCATGCCGCCTTCGTTCCTAAACGACTGCTCGATGTTATCGAGCGTGTCGTGACTTTCCAGCGGGCTGGCCTCGGCCGCCATCTCGGCGTGCGCACTTGCAAACTTCCTGCCCGGACCATAATCGTGAACCATAAGGTCGTGGACGCCCAAAACGCCGGGATAGCTCATGATCTTGTCTCGAATGTGCTTGACCAGCTTGGGATCGGGCGCCTGGCCCAAAAGCGGGCTCACCGTATCTTGGATAAGCTCAAAACCGCTCCAGCCAATATAGGCGCCAACGGCAAGGCCGACCCATGCGTCAAGATTGATGTGCGTCACCTGCGAAACAATTGCGCACGCTAACACGGCGCCCGTAGCAAGAACATCGTTCTTGGAATCCTGCGCGGTCGCATGCAGCGTCTCGGACTCAATGCGATCGCCGAGCTTTTGGTTGAGGGCCGCCATCCAGAGCTTTAC
>USLO01000028.1 GCA_900555515.1 uncultured Collinsella sp. | reverse complement strand
TGCTCGTTGATGAGCGTCATGGCGTAGCCGCCGCGCACGAGCTCCATGGTCTTGCGAATGCCCTCGCGCAGATGGCCCGTACGCTGAGTAAAGTAGCCGATAAGCTTAGTCGCGACCTCGGAATCCGAATTGGAAAGGAACGGCACGCCCAGCTCGATCAGCTGGCGGCGCAGCTCGTCGGTGTTGACGAGGGTACCGTTGTGCGCGAGCGCGATAATGACGCTGTTGATGGTAGAAAGATGCGGCTGCGAGGCTTCCCAGCTCTTGGCACCGGCAGTGCCATAGCGCACGTGGCCCACGGCCAGCTGGCCGGAGAGTGTCGACAGGTCGGCGTTGGAGAACACGCGGTCGAGCAGGCCCAGATCCTTGCGGACCATAACCGTGCCGCCATCACCCACGGCGATTCCCGCCGATTCCTGGCCGCGATGCTGCAGCGCGCGCAGACCAAAGTACGTCAGTCGAGCCACATCGCGATCGGGTGCCCACACACCAAAAATGCCGCATTCCTCATGCAGCTGGTCGGAGTCCGGATCATACGTCGACATGGTCTTCACCTGTCCCGCGGCACGCTCGGCCGCGCGGATGGTTTCTTGAGACATGGCATCCCCTCAGAGCCTCGTTATTTGGCGTTACCTGCCCTATTATACGCACGGCAAGACAAGCACTCCCGCGCATGAACAGCGCTTTTTAAAAGCCCACCGAGCTTATAATCCGTTTTGCAGCCAAACATTTTATTGGGCAACCTCCTCGGGGTCGACGATCCCGCATGCTTCCGTCGCGACGCGTCTCGTCCGCCGTTGGGGCTTGCATTGTTGCAATTGGGACGTTCGTCCTGTCTTTTGGCAGGTCGGCGGCGTATCCTTGTACCTACAGCAAAACGAGAAAGGTTATGTATGGATCGAAACGAACTCGACCCCAGCGTCCCCAGCGCCACGGAGGTCAAGAAGATCCCCCTCATCATTAAGGTGTACGCCGTCCTATGCATCCTGTCCGGCGTGGGCACGCTCCCTTCGGTCGGCGCCTTTATGTGGCAGGTCATCACCGCGCTCATCAACGGCAACGCCGCCGCCAAGCTCGGCGACAACACGCTCGTCGCGGTCGGCCTTATCGTCGCCGGCATCATGCTCTCGGCTGCCAGTGCCGTCATCTTGATCATCTTTGGCCTGGACCTCATCAAGAACCAGCGCCGCAATGCCGCCCGTCTGTCCTATATCCTTATCGCATTGACCGTCGTCGAGCTTTTGGTTGACGTGATGCTCCAGGGCATCGGGCCTTTCTTGCTGCGCCCTGCCATCCAGCTCGGCATCCTTGTCGCGCTTTCGGCCACCGTCGACCCCACGCTGCGCCAGGAGCGCGAGCTGCAGCGCCGCCTGCAAGAGATGCTCGATCGCGACGCCGCCGCCGAGGGTATGCTCGGGCGCGATGAAACCGGCGAAGGCTACATCAAGCTCAACTACTTCAACCTGTTCTGGGTGTTCTTTGTCTGCTGCGTGCTCGGCCTGATCGCCGAGGACATCTGGCACATGACGGTCGACGACCCTGGCGTCTACCAGAACCGCGCCGGCATGCTGTTTGGCCCCTTCAGCCCCATCTACGGATTTGGCGCCGTGCTCATGACCATGGTGCTCAACCGCTTCTACAAAAAGAACCCCATCATTATCTTTTTGGTGAGCGCGCTGCTCGGCGCGAGCTTTGAGGTATTCGTGGGCTGGTTTATGCAGACCTCGTTTGGAGTGGTCTCGTGGAGCTACTCGCACATGAAGCTGTTCGGCATGCCCGACCCGCTCGCCGTCCTTACGGGCGGACGCACCTGCACGGGCTTTGCCTGCCTGTGGGGCCTGGGCGGACTCATCTGGATCAAGCTGCTGCTGCCGAGGCTGCTCAAGCTCATCAACATGATTCCGTGGAAGAGTCGCTACTCGGCTACTGTCATCTTCACCATCATTATGCTGGTCGATGGCGTTATGACGCTGCAGTCGCTCGATTATTGGTATCAGCGCGTCAACGGCACGGAACCGGATATTCCCGTTGCGCAGTTCTACGGCAAGTACTTCGATAATGACTTTATGGAGAATCGCTTCCAGAGCATGACCATGAGCCCCAAGGATGCGACGCGCGTGTAGCGCCAACCGCGTCCAAAACGCAAAATGCCCGCCGGTATCACACGTACCGGCGGGCATTTTTATAAACGAGTCTTCTATCGACGCAAGCCTCTACGCCTCGCGCTCGACCTCACTTACGCATTCGTTCTTGATGGTGCCAACGAGTGCCTGCAGGGCATCGACCACGTGCGGGCGAATGTCCCCGCCGATGAGCACGAGCATGATGTCGTCACCTACGGCAAGCTCGCCGCTTGCCAGCCACACGCGCACATAGCCGATACCCGGCATCGCGCTCGTGGCCTCGATAGCAGCCTGCACCTTCTGAGCATCGAAGCCGAACACCATGCCGCCCACCTTGTGGCCCGGCGCCACGCCATCGGTCTCGACACCGCGCGCCTCGGCCTTGGGCGTCGCGCGCACCACACCGTTATGCGTCAGATACATACCGCACGCAGGTGCCGACGAATCGGCCTTGGCCTCGCGCAGCCAAGCATCAACCGAAGGCATCGTTTTGCCATTCTCGAGCATCATTTCTCCCTTACCGTCGTCGAGTAGCCAATTTGGAACGGGGCTTTTTAGCTACTCTCGAACAACTTATTCCTCGACCGGCGTGAGCACCATGACGGCACGCGTGTTGCTCAGCGATAACGAACGACAGGTCACAAGCGTTACGACCTTGGTTGCCGAAGCGGCACGATCGGTGGCATCGCTCGACACGGCAGAGGCACCGTCGAGCATCTCGGACAGGTAGTTCTTGAGCCCGTCGTCGCCCTCAAAATTGGTCGTGCGCGCCTTGGCATACGTGTCCTCAACAACTTTGGTCGCCAGTGGTCGCAGTTTATACGTTGCATCGCGCGTGATGTAATACACGTACTCGATGCTATCGAACGTCGCTTGGTCGGTGGTGTCCGAAATCACGTTGAACATCGACCCGTCATTCATGTGGTGGCCGTAGATCGTGGTCTGCTGGTCAACCATTCCCGGCGCGGTATCGTCACTGTCCAAGAAGATCGCACCCGATGCATTGGACGTACCGTCAAACAGCGTGTTGAGGTATTTGGAGTTGTTATTGGTCTGCACCACGGGATAGTTGATGTTGGTTCCCGGCGCGTAAATCCAACCCACAATCTCGGGGTTTGTCTGAGCAAGTGCATCAAAGTCGATAATTGGCACGCCGCTGGCGTCCTTATCGCTTATATATTGCTTCTCGATTTTCTGATACGAATCGCTCGCCTGCTTATAGCCAATCTGCGCGTTGATAAAGATGGCAGCGGCGGCAACAATCAGGCCGATGCCGATGATGATGAGCAGAATGGGAATAATGGAGCGGCGCTGTTTGCGCGTCGGCTCGGTGTAATCCGACGGCGCGGCATGCGATGAAGACCGGGGCGGCTTCTTAGCGTTGCTATAAGATGAAGGTCGATATGCGGCTGGCGCGTCCTGTCGACGATGCGTCGCCGGTGTCACGGGGCGCGGCGCGCGCGGCTGCTGAGGAGAGGATGCCCGACCCTGCTGCGCCGCATGGACGGCACCCGGCTTCGATGGATCGGGAATCTGAGAAGCCTTGAATCGTTTTCCCTGATAGTCGGACATGGCTCTCCTTATACTGCGGTGAAACGGCGGAACGCCTAGGCGTCGGCCATCTCCTGCTTCATCTTCTCGATAACCTTGCGGTACTCGGGGTCGCATGCGCCCAGAATCTGCGTGGCATAAATGGCGGCGTTCTTGGCACCGTTGATGGCAACGCAGGCCACGGGCACACCCGAAGGCATCTGCACCATCGACAGCAGCGAATCCATGCCGCCCAGGTCACTCGTCTTCATAGGCACGCCGATAACCGGCAGCGGCGTAAAAGCAGCCACGACACCACCCAGGTGAGCGGCCTTGCCGGCGGCGGCGATAATCACTTTGATACCGCGATCGGCGGCAGTCGAAGCCCACTCATGGACCTTCGCCGGCGTGCGGTGTGCGCTTGCAATCACGAGCTCATAGGGCACGCCCAGTGCCTCGAGCTCGGCGGTGCAACCTTCCATAACGCCCAGATCGGACTTGGAGCCCATGATAATCCCGACAACCGGCTTCTGATCTGCCATAAACAAAGACCTCCTGTTGAGAGCGGCGACGCGGCGGATCCGCGCCCCTTAACTACTGAGAGTAGTATAGCTGCTCCCGTCCCTGCGGTCTTTGTGGTGGCGGCTGAGCCTTTCCCTCGGGAACTGGGCTTCGCGAAGTTTCCCGAGGGAAAGGCTCAGCCGCCACCCTGCGACCTGCCGGGAATTGCCATGACGTACGTTGGCTGAATTATTAGTGTGGGCCCTGCCGTTCGAACGAACGGCAGGGCCCACACTCATTTTCTATTCAGCCCTAGTCATCGCGCAAAGCCCCTTCGGCAGCACACGGTGCAACCGAGTCACCGCAGGCCGGGGCGGGAGGCGGACCTTTCTCTCGGAAAACTTCGCGAAGCCCAGTTTCCGAGAGAAAGTGTCCGCCTCCCGCCCCGGCCGGACAGGTCACACTACACCGTGTGCTGCGGCAGGTCCTGCAGGGCGATGACGTCCATGCCCATGTCGTTGGCGCTGCCGTGACCCTGCTGGTCCTCACGCACCGCCTCGATGGCGCTCACGTACGTGTTGGCGGCAGACATCGCGGTCACACAGGTCACGCCGCGGCGCACCGCCTCGGTACGCAACAGATAGCCGTCGCCGCGCGAACCCGGACCATACGGCGTGTTAATGATTACCGCAATCTTGCCGTCGGCGATGAGGTCACCAATGTTGGGACGCTCGCCGTCGTGCGGGCCGCTGATCTTCTCCACGACTTCGCACGTCACGTTGCCTCCGCGCAGCACGCGCGCCGTACCCTCGGTGGAGCAGATATCAAAGCCCAGGTAGCGCAGGATACGGGCGACCGAAAGGATGTGGCGCTTGTCGCGGTCGCACACGCTAATGAACACCTTGCCGGCGCTCGGGTCGGGCAGCTTGTAGTCAATCGCCAGCTGCGTCTTGGCGTACGCCTCGGGATAGCTCTTGGCGATACCCATGACCTCGCCCGTCGACTTCATCTCGGGACCCAGGATAACGTCGGCGCCCGGGAAACGACCCCAGGGCATAACGGCTTCCTTCATGCAGAACCAGTCCAGCTGACGATCGTCGCTCGGCAGGCCCAGGCTCGCAATGGAATCGCCCGCCATGATACGCGCCGCGCACTTGGCCAGCGGCACGCCAGTGGCCTTGGAGATAAACGGCACGGTGCGGCTGGCACGCGGGTTGGCCTCAATCACGTAAACGGTCTCGCCCTTGATGGCATATTGCACGTTGACCAGGCCGCGTACGCCCAGCGCCATCGCGATGCGGCGCGTGGTCTCGCGAAGCTTTGCCTGCAGGCTCTCGCTAAAGCTGAACGGCGGGATGCAGGTCGCAGAGTCACCGGAGTGAATACCGGCCTCCTCGATATGCTCCAGGATACCGCCGATGTAGACCTCCTCGCCGTCGCACAGGGCGTCGACATCGGACTCGATCGCACCCTCCAGGAAGCGGTCCAGATACACCGGGTAGTCGGGGCTAATGCGCGCAGCCTCGGCCATGTAATCGCGCAGATGCTCGGCATCGTAGGCGATCATCATGCCGCGGCCGCCCAGCACGTAGCTCGGACGCACCAGCAGCGGGTAGCCGATGTGCGCGGCCACGGCCTCGGCCTCCTCAAACGAGGTGGCCTGGCCCGCCGGCGGGTACATGATGCCCAGCTTGTCGAGCAGGGCGGCAAAGCGCTCGCGGTCCTCGGCAAAATCGATGGCGTCGGGCTTGGTACCCATGATGTTCACGCCGCTCTCCTCGAGCATGCGCGCCAGCTTAAGCGGGGTCTGGCCGCCGAGCGTCACCACGACGCCATCGGGGCGCTCAACGTCGATAACGTCCATGACGTCCTCGTAGGTGAGCGGCTCAAAGTACAGGCGGTCTGACGTGTCGTAGTCGGTCGAAACGGTCTCGGGATTGCAGTTGACCATGATGGTCTCAAAGCCGCGGGCCGCCAGCGCGTAGCTCGCGTGCACGCAGCAGTAATCGAACTCGATACCCTGGCCAATGCGGTTGGGACCGGCGCCCAAGATCATCGCCTTGGGCTTGTCCGCCGGCGTGGTCTCGTCGGGAGCCACGCACTTCTTGGCATCCGGGCTCGTGCGGTAGATGTTCTCGTACGTCTTGTAATGGTACTCCGTGGCGCTCGAGAACTCCGCAGCGCAGGTATCGACCGTCTTCATGCTGGGAACCACGCCAAGGCCCTTGCGATAGGCGCGCACAAAGCGCTCGTCCGAGCCGGTCAGCGCAGCGATCTCGGCGTCGCTCGTGCCGTACTGCTTGAGCAGGCGCATCGCGTCGGCATCGATATCCTCCACACGCAGGCCGCGGATGCTCTCCTGGACCTGCACCATGTCGTTGATACGGTTGAGGTACCACGGATCGATACCGCAGATGGCATGGATACGCGCGACATCCCAGCCGCGGCGCAGGGCCTCGACCACAAAGAAGATGCGATGCTCGGTCGGGGTTGCCACGGCCTGAGCGAGCTCGTCGTCGCCCAGCTTGTCGGCACCCTCCTTTCCACCGGCGCAAATGCCCTGGTGTCCGTCCTCCAGCGAGCGCATGGCCTTGCCAAAGGCCTCCTCAAAGGTGCGGCCGATCGCCATAATCTCGCCCACGGCCTTCATGCGCGTGGTGAGCGTGGGGTCGGTACCCTTGAACTTCTCGAAGGCAAAGCGCGGCACCTTGACCACACAGTAATCGATTGTGGGCTCAAAGCAGGCGGGCGTGGCCTTGGTGATGTCGTTGACGATCTCGTCGAGCGTGTAGCCCACTGCCAGGCGTGCGGCGGCCTTGGCAATGGGGAACCCCGTGGCCTTGGAGGCCAGTGCGGACGAACGGCTCACGCGCGGGTTCATCTCGATGACGATCAGGCGGCCGGTCTGGGGGTTCACGGCAAACTGCACGTTAGAGCCGCCGGTCTCGACGCCAATCTTCTCCAGAATGGCGAGCGAGGCCACGCGCATGCGCTGATACTCAAGGTCGGAGAGCGTCTGCGCCGGCGCCACAGTGATGGAGTCGCCGGTGTGCACGCCCATGGGGTCGAGGTTCTCGATGGAGCACACGATGATGCCGTTGCCGGCGTGGTCACGCATAACCTCCATCTCGTACTCTTTCCAACCCTCGATGGACTCCTCGACCAGCACCTCGTGGGCAGGCGAGAGTTCAAGGCCCTGGCTCACGATGGAGACGAGCTCCTCGTGGGTGTGAGCGATGCCGCCGCCAGCGCCGCCGAGGGTAAAGCTCGGGCGCAGTACGCAAGGATATCCCACGCGCTCGGCGATGGCCTCGGCGTCGGCCACGCTGTAGGCATAGCCCGAGCGCGCGACCTCCAGGCCAATCTCGGCCATGGCCTCGTTAAAGAGCTTGCGGTCCTCGCCGCGCTCGATGGCGGCCAGGTCGCAGCCGATCATCTCGACGCCGTATTTGTCGAGCGTACCGTCTTTTGCCAGTTCGACGGCGGCGTTCAGACCGGTCTGACCGCCCAGCGTGGGCAGCAGCGCGTCCGGGCGCTCTTTCTTGATTACGCGCTCGATAAATTCGGCGGTGATGGGCTCGACATAGGTGCGGTCGGCAAGACCCGGGTCGGTCATGATGGTCGCCGGGTTAGAGTTGACCAGGATGACCTCAAAGCCATCCTCCTTGAGCACCTTGCAGGCCTGGGCGCCGGAGTAATCGAACTCGCAGGCTTGGCCAATGACAATGGGGCCCGAACCGATAACGAGGATACGCTTGATGTCAGTACGTTTAGGCATGTTAGTTCTCCTCGGTCTCAGCGGTCTCGGACTCAGCAAAGTTCCAGCCGGCAAGGCGGTCCTTCGCGGTATCGATGTCCAGGTAGTTCTCCTCGCCGTCCATGAGTCGCGTAAAGGCGGTAAAGAGATAGTGGGCATCGGTGGGGCCAGGCGAGGCCTCGGGGTGGTACTGGACCGAGAAGCACGGTGCGTCGAGCAGCTGGATGCCCTCGGCGGTGCCGTCGTTGAGGTTCACATGTGTCAGGCGAATGCGACCAAAGCGCTCGTTCATCACGACCGGCGCGATTCCACGGCGCACCCAGACGCGCAGATCTCCATCGGCCGCATGCTCGGTCTCGCCGCCGGAAAGCTCGGGGACAAGCTTGCCCAAGCTGGGGAACAGCAGGCCAAAGCCATGGTTTTGCGCGGTGATCTCCACACGGCGGCTTACCAGGTTCATAACCGGCTGGTTGCCACCGCGGTGACCGAACTTAAGCTTTTCCATCTGGGCGCCGCAGGCCAGGCTGATCATCTGGTGACCAAGACAAATACCAAAGACCGGCACCTTGCCGATCAGCTGCTGCACCTGCTCGTAGGTCTCCACCACGGCGTCGGGGTCGCCGGGGCCATTGGACAAAAAGACGCCGTCGGGATTCATGTCGAGCACCTCACTCGCGGGCGTGTCCCACGACACGACGGTAAGGTCGCAGCCGGCGCGGACCAGACCCTCCAGAATGCCGCGCTTCACACCGCAGTCGTAGGCGACCACCTTGTGACGGGCAGGAGCGGCAGCCGCAAGTGCAAAGTCATGCGTGGCAGGCAGGTCGACGGCGGCAAAGGCGTGGAGCTCAGGGCAGCTCACGGTCTTGACCAGGTTCTCGCCTACCAGCGTGGGCGCTGCGGCCAGACGCTCGGCAAGCTCGTCGACGTCGAAGACCTCGGTCGAGATAATGCCCATCTTGGAACCATTGTCGCGCAGATGGCGTACCAGAGCGCGGGTGTCGATACCCTCGATAGCGACGATGCCGTGAGCGCGCAGGTACTCCGGCACGCTGACGGCCGAGCGCCAGTTAGAAGGCGTGGCGCACATGTCGCGAACAATCATGCCGCGCATAGCCGGAGCGCTCGCAGGGCGCACGGCGTCGCCGGGGAAGGCCGACTGGACGTCGGTCTCGTCGATACCGTAATTGCCGATCTGCGGATAGGTCATGGTTACGATTTGGCCGGCATAACTCGGGTCAGTCATGACCTCAAAGTAGCCCTCGAGCGAGGTGTTGAAGCAGACTTCGCCGGTCGCGGTGCCCTCGGCGCCGCATGCACGTCCATAAAAAATGGTCCCATCCTCAAGATACAGGATGCAGGGACCGCAGGTGCCCTTGCTGGTTTTGGCCAGCATACGCTGGCAAAGCTCGCTGGGCGCGAAGGTGCGGGCGGCAGCGCCCGCGGTATGGTTGTTCGCCATAATTCTCCTTCCCGGTCTCACAGGACCGGCTTAAAGGTGTGTAGTTAGGCCTCGCGGTATTGTAACCGCAAGCATGCCTCATGGCGTTAATTTCATCGAAATGTTTACGAAATGATAATTATGACTTTCTATGCATAATGTTTTTTAATCCCCGTCCCAAAAAAATCATCCCGCGGGGCTTGTGGCTCACGCGGGATGATGGCGTCTTATTTTTTCTTGTCCTGCTCCAGCAGTTCGGACGGTGTGCGATCGGGCTTGCCGCCGCGGAAAATCTCGCGGCCATGCAGACGATGTTCCAGGTCACGCTCGGCCTTTTCCTCGTCAATCTTGGTCTGGCTCACCACCGGGTCCTCAATCAACGACGACACCGAGTTCACCTGCTTCTGAATGCGCTCGGCGATGGTGTCGTCCATACTCACGATGCGCATCTTCCAGTCGATACTCGTGGCGTTGGATGAGCTCTTGGTCCACACGAACGTCAAAATGGCGCTCTGGTGGCCGCGCGCGGGGAACATGCCAAAGAAGGAATCGTGCTGAATGTTGCTATCCTCGTCGATATAGGCGTGAACGTTATACACCACGCGGTCGATCTTATCGTTGAGCAACGCGTTGGTCGCAAGCGCCGCGGCCTGAATCTGCCCGTTGGACAGCAGCTCGAGCTCGTTGGCAGACGATGTGTCCAACACCGTCACCTCGACCGTGCCCGTGCGTTCATCGGCTTCATCGACGGTAAAGTCGAGCGGGAACTGCGTAAAGCCGTTGCCCCATTCAAGTCCACCCTTGAGCGCGGTCGAAACGGTATCGACCGAAACGCTCTCGGACAGGTTGGCGGTGTTCAGACGACGCATCACGCCGTAGCCAATCTGCATGCCCACGATCAGCACCAAAATACCGATGACCACGGCCATCGCGGTCTTCGTAATGGTATGGCTCACCTGCGAGCCCGAAGGATCGTCCTCGGACAGCGGGTCGATATGTTTTGCCTGGCTCGCGCGGTCCTCGCTGCGCAGCCGCGCCAGCGCCGCTTTGTCACCGCGCTTGGCCGCAGCCTCCTTCTCACGCATGCGCTCGGTACGCTTTTTGGCGAGTGTGGGATCCAAGACGCCGGATGCATCGATTTCGGAGAATAACTCCGTCACTTCTTCCGGAGTCAAAGGGTTCTTGTCAGCCATAAACTTCCTGTCATATCAATCAGTCGAGCTCGTGCGCACGCGCACCTTCGAACTGCATTCGATAGTAACGGGCATAGGTGCCGCCACGGGCGAGAAGCTCCTCGTGCGTGCCACGCTCCACAACGCGACCATGCTCAACGGTCGCAATCTCATCGGCATGCTTAATGGTCGAAAGACGATGGGCGATGATAATCGTGGTGCGGCCGCGTGCCAGCTCTTCGAGTGACCCCTGCACCGCCTCCTCGCTCTCGTTATCCAAAGCACTCGTCGCCTCGTCCAAAATCAGGATCTTGGGGTTCTTGAGAAACACGCGCGCGATGGCAACACGCTGCTTCTGTCCGCCCGAAAGACGGCTGCCGCGCTCGCCCACGACCGTGTCATAGCCCTGTGGAAGCGACTCGATAAAGGCATCGATGTTGGCGCGACGGGCGGCCTCGGCGATCTCTTCTGCCGTAGCGCCCGGCTTGCCGTAGGCGATGTTCTCGCCGATTGTTCCGTCAAACAGGTAGACATCCTGCTGCACCAGGCCGATGGCGCGGCGCAGGCTCTGCTGCGTCACATCGCGCACGTCCTGACCGTCAATGCTAATGGATCCGGCAGCCACGTCATAAAAGCGCGGCAGCAGCGAACAGGTCGTGGACTTGCCACCGCCCGAAGGGCCAACCAGCGCGATGGTCTGCCCGGGCTTGATGGACAGATTCATATGGTCGATAACGGGACGCTCGTCGGCATAGCCCTCGCCCAGCTCGACATCCTCGTAGTTAAAGCACACGTCGTGATACTCCACGGCGCCGGCAGTCACCTGCAGATCCGTAGCGCCCGGCTTGTCCTGGATATCCGGCGCGGTCGAGAGCACCTCGTCCATACGCTTAAAGCCGGCGATAGCCTTCTGATACGTTTCGGCCGAATTGACGAGTGTCTCGAGCGGCGTGCAGAACAGCGAAATATAGAGTGCGAAGGTCGCCATATCGACCGCCTGTAGCTGTCCCTGGGCGACCAGCCATCCGCCCAGCAGCACTACGATCACATAGAGCACACCCGAGAGCAGGCCATACGTCGCGGTATAGACGCCCATGGCGTGATACATGTTCTCCTTGGACGAAAGGTAGCGATCGTTAGAGGCACGGAACTTGGCGCGCTCGGTCTCCTCGTTGGCAAAGCTCTTGACTACGCGCATGCCCGCCAGCGAATCCTGCAGCTGCGCATTGATGCCACTGATCTTTTTGCGGTTGTCGCTAAAGACCTCGCGCATACGCATGTTCTGCCAAAACATGATGACCGCAAACGCCGCCGTCACCACGGCCATGGCGAGCGCCAGCACCGGGGCGATGGTAAAGAGGATCACAAACGAGCCGATAATCTCGATACCGCAGATGATGATCCACTCGGGCACGTGGTGCGCCGCCTCGCAGATATCGAACAGGTCGTTGACCACGCGGCTCATCATGTCGCCCGAACTGTTGCGGTCGAAGTACGCAAAGCTAAAGCGCTCATACTGGTCGAACAGGTCCTCGCGCATCTTGGACTCCATGCGCGCGCCCATCACGTGACCCCAATAGCTCACAAAGTAGCGGCAGGCGCAGCGGACAGCATACATCAGCACCAAGCCCACCGCGATCATGCCGAGCGCCTGCATAATGGCAGCCTGACCCTGAGTAAAAAGCCCACCGGTCAAATTGCGCAGGATAATGGGGAACGCCAGGTCAATGGCGGCAAGCACCAGAGCACAAACAGTATCAGCAACAAAAAGCCCCATCTGGGGCTCGTAATACGAAAGAAACCTCTTCAGCATGTGATCCTCAAAGAAATATCAGCAACGTAAGGCCCTGGGACAAAATAATCAGTAGTGTTTGCCCCAGGGTCGCCCTCGCTTTTAAAGCTCAGTTCCGCCTAGTCGGTGTGCGATGCTGTCGCAGGCCAAGGCGCCTACGACGGTCTTGGCGTCTTCGATCTTGCCGTCGAGCACGGCGTCGATCAGCTCGTGCAGCGGCACCAGGTCCACGTTGACAAACTCGTCATCATCGGGGTTGGGCGCATCAAACTCGAGCTTGGTAGCCAAGTAGATGTGGATAATCTCATCGCAAAAACCGCAGGACGTGACAATCGACGTCAAAAAGCGAATACGACCAGCCCTAAAGCCGGTCTCCTCATGCAGTTCGCGCTTGGCGCAATCGAGCGGGTCCTCGCCTGGATCGAGCTTGCCGGCGGGAATCTCGACCGTCACGCGGTCGATGGCGGTGCGGTACTGACGCACCAGCACGATCTTGCCGCTCTCGGTCAGTGCCACAACGGCCGCCGCACCCGGATGGCGAACGATATCGCGGGCGCTGCGGTGACCGTTGGGCAGCTCAACCTCAAGACGGTGGACGTCGAGGATCTTGCCCTTCCAGGCGCACTCCTCCGAAAGAATCTTCTCGTGCAGCTCGGCATCGTGCGGGTCGTCGTCGCCCAGCACCAGTGCCGGCTCGTCAGCGACCTCGCCACCAGGCTCGCCCTCGGCGTGCCCATACATGCGGCTGTCCTCTTCGACGATCTGCGCGTCCACGAGCTCTTCGTTCTTCTCGTCCATCCGTCTCATTCCTCTCGGATTTTAGGCATCCCAGGCGTCGCGGCCGCGCAGCGCGCGCAGGCCGATGTCGTGACGCAGGGTCTTGCCCTCAAAATCAATCTTCTCGCAGGCCTCGTAGGCAAGGTTGCGAGCGTTCTCGAACGTGTCGCCCAGAGCGGTCACGGCAAGCACGCGGCCACCATTGGTCACGAGCTGGCCGTCCACCACGGCAGTGCCCGCGTGGTACACGGTCACGTTCTCCATGGCCTCGGCATCGGCGATACCGGTGATGACCTTGCCCTTCTCGTAGCTGCCGGGATAGCCCGCACTCGTCAGGACAACGGCCACGGCCCACTCGTCACGCCAGTCGAGCTCAATCTGGTCGAGCTCGCAGTTGGCACAAGCCAGCATGACCTCGACCAGGTCGTTCTTAAGGCGCGGCAGCACGACCTGCGTCTCGGGGTCGCCAAAGCGGGCATTGAACTCCAGCACCTTGGGGCCGGCAGGCGTGAGCATAAAGCCGCCGTACAGGCAGCCGCGGTAGTCGATACCCTCGGCAGCGAGCTCGGCCACGGTCTGCTCCATGACCTTCACCATGGTGGCGTGCTCCTCGTCAGTCACGATGGGCACCGGGCTGTAGACGCCCATGCCGCCGGTGTTGGGACCCTTGTCGCCCTCGAGCGCGCGCTTGTGGTCCTGCGAGGTGGCCATGGGGCGCACGGTCTTGCCGTCGGTAAAGGCCAGCAGCGAGCACTCGGGACCGACGAGCATCTCCTCGATAACCACGGTGTTGCCGGCATCGCCAAAGGTGCCGCCAAAGCACTCGCGCACGGCCTCCTCGGCCTGCTCAAGTTCGGTCGCCACGATAACGCCCTTGCCCGCGGCAAGGCCGTCGGCCTTGACGACCAGCGGGGCGCCCTGCTCGCGCACGTAGGCGAGAGCCGAAGCCTCGTCGGTAAACGAGCCGTAGGCTGCCGTCGGAATGCCCGCACGTTCCATGAGCTGCTTGGAGAACAGCTTGGAGCCCTCCATCTGGGCGCCCTCGGCACCCGGGCCAAAGCAGGGAATACCCGCCGCGCGCACGGCGTCGGCCACGCCCGCCACGAGCGGAGCCTCGGGGCCAATTACCACGAGTCCGCATCCGTGGCTCTGAGCAAACGCCGCCACGGCCGCAGGATCGCAGTCGTCGAGAACAACGTTCTCGCCACAGCTCGCGGTGCCGCCGTTGCCCGGCGCGATGTAGAGCTTGCCGGCGCGCGGTGATGCCGCGAGCTTAGCTGCCAAAGCATGCTCACGGCCGCCGCTGCCCAACAACAGGATGTCGATGGTTTGAGTGTCCGCCTT
>USLO01000027.1 GCA_900555515.1 uncultured Collinsella sp. | reverse complement strand
GGACCCCGTATGACAACCAAGTACACCGACGCGCCGCGCACGCGCGTCATGACGCCGGCATCGCTCAACAACGGCGTACACGAGAACCATTCCATTGGACAGACCATGGCCATCGCGCCCAAAAAGGGCCTGTTCGACGACATTTCCATTCCCCAGATCATCGCCGGCGCCGCAGCTGCCGCCACGAGCGTGGCGCTTGCTTCAAAGATCGGCATTGCCGGCTCGGTGATTGGTGCCGCTGTGAGCTCAGTCATCACTGTTGTGTCCTCGCAGGTCTATCGCCACTTTATCTCCGCCAGCGCCGAAGCAATCAAGGGCACGCACGCCGACGTCGACTACCCCGCCGGCGCCTATGAGCCCGTTGAGCCCAATGTCGAGGAGCACCTAGGTGGCGCCGCGACCACGCAGGAGATGCGCCAGGTTGCGGGACGCGCGACCACGGCGCGCGTCGCCCCCAACAGTCTGCGCGCCAAGGCGGCGGCAGAGCGCAGTCAGACACAAAAGAAGGTCATCGTCTTCTCGATCGCCATCGCCATCGTCGCGGTCATCGCCTGCGCCGGCGCCATCCTTATAACCACCGCCGGTGAGGGTCTGGGCGAGCGCCCCGAGCCAATCCTTTCGTCGCACACGACCGAGAGCGATGCAAATGGCAACACCCAGTCGCAAGATCAGCAGGCACAGACGGACGACACGCAAGACAGTTCCACCTCTGCCAATTCGCCCTCGAACACCCAAAGCCAATCGCAGGGCACCGATTCCTCTACGGCCAACAGTGGCACGCCGTCCGGCACGACCGACTCAAGCCAAACGACTGACGGCTCTCAACCGAGCACGGGCGACCAGACGAGCGACACCACGTCGGGAACGGGCTCAGCAGACAGCAGCAACACCAACAGCTCGAATAGCTCGAGCGGAACCGCGTCCGGCACGGCCTCTGACAACTCGAGCCAAGGCACGGCATCGGGCAACTAAGCACATTTGCCTCTCATAGATAACCGACCTGCATAACGGGCGCGAACCGGCAAACGGTCGCGCCCGTTTGCCTTGGGCGCCGAGGTAGCAAGCCCCGCGCGATGGTAAGATGCTTTGGTGTGTAAAGAGGAGATTTGCCATGAGCAAGACAATAGTTAGGCCCACGCTTTCGCTGGGCAACCACATCTATCTGTATCGCCTGCTGCGCGATGCGATTGGATGCGGCAAGCAAACGTTTATGACGCAGGTTGAGGAGGCACTCGCCGCTGGTGATATGGCCGCTTATGACCTGGGCTTCGAGTCCACGCGCGAGCTGCTCGAGGAGCTCAACGACTGCATAAAGCTGACCGTCTTTAAGGGCGGCCGCCTGTATGCCACCGTCATCGCCAACGAGGCCTGGGATACCGCCCTTGCCAAGGGCGAGGACAAGCCCAAGGGCACCAAGGGCACCAAGCAGTCCTACAAAAAGAAGAAACGCGGTGAGAAGGACCTCAAGGCCGTGCGCCCCAAGCACGTTAAGCGTCCCGAGCCCGAAGCCATGGTTGAAGCCGCGCCGGAACCCGAGCCCGAGACAGAGATCGAAGTCGCTATTGAGGTAACGGCAGAAGCCGAAACCGAAATCGCCGCCACGACCGATTCCGAAGTCATATCCGAGCAGGAAGCCACTGTGGAGCTCAACGAAGCGCCCAAGTCGACAACCGAAGAAGCTGCTGACCAACCCGAGACGCCTGCGTTCCAAAACAGCGATGTCTTTGGCAACGAGGCTGAGGACGATCAGCCCGAAGAGCCCGCTGATCAAGACGCTACCGAGTCGGCGCCGGAGCCCGAGACGCCGCAGCCCGCCATCTCGCTCACGGTCGTCTACGACCCCGAGAACGCCAATGCCGGCATCACCACCATGGCATCCACGCCCATCGAGGCAAAGTCGAGCGTCGAGAACGAGAACGCGACGCAGGTTGAGGTTGAAACTGAAGCTGCAGACGCGCCCGTCACCGTGAAGCCCGCAGATTCCACAATCAAGCCGGAAGCGACGCCGGAGCCCGCACCCGTCATCGAATCCGTGTCCACCTCTGCTTGCGACCAAATTCCCGCACCGGCACCGGCTTCGGTACTCGCAGAGGCCCCAACCCCCGCACCCGTAGCGCCCGCCATCCCCGAGGACTTCCCCGTCGATTTCGCAACCGAGGTCTTCTGCCCCGGCCCGCTTCTGCACCAGCTGTCGACCTATCTCCCCTACGGCGCCGATACCCTCGGCATTGTCGGCGAGTACTACTGGATCGCCCGCGAGCGCGGTACCATCGAGGCCGCGCGAAACCGCGCAAGCTTCCCCCTGCGCTACACGCAGGCCGGCGAGCGCCGCGAGGTTGCCGTGCGCATCCGCCGCAATACCACCGGTGGCCTCGGATCCACCTGGGCCATCGACAAAGTCGAAGAGCCCGAGCAGTAACGACAAGCGGCTCAAATCCAAATCAGGATTTGAGCCGCTTTTATTAGCATTCATCGATGTTTCGTGACCAACAGCGAGCGGGCCGCAAGTGCCCCAGGTTGCCGTGAAAGAGGAGCGACGCGTACTTCGGTACGCGAGCGACGGTTTGAACGGCAAGATGGGGTGCTTGCGGCCCGCGCAGCGTCGAGTAGTTACGCGGTTTGGTAAAACCGCGTAACAAATTAGTCGCGCGTCAGCTTGCGGTGGATACGATGCGGCTGGGCTGCGTCCTCGCCCAGGCGCTCGATGCGGTTGGCCTGATAGGCCTCGAAGTTGCCCTCAAACCAATACCAGTTGCCCGGATTCTCGTCAGTGCCCTCCCACGCCAGAATGTGCGTGGCGACGCGGTCCAGGAACATACGGTCGTGGCTAATGACCACCGAGCAGCCCGGGAACTCGAGCAGCGCCGCTTCGAGCGAGGACAGCGTCTCGACGTCGAGGTCATTCGTGGGCTCGTCGAGGAGCAGCAGGTTGCCGCCCTGCTTGAGCGTAAGCGCCAAGTTCAGACGGTTGCGCTCGCCACCGGAGAGTACGCCGGCGCGCTTCTGCTGGTCCTGGCCTTTAAAGCCAAAGCTCGCCACATAAGCACGGCTCGGAACCTCGGTCTCACCGACCATCATGTGGTCCAGGCCATCCGAGACGACCTCCCACAGGTTCTTATCGGGGTCGATGCCGGAACGGTTCTGATCGACATAGGAGATCTTGACGGTCTCGCCCACCTCGAGCTCGCCCGAAGTCAGCGGCTCCAGGCCCACGATGGTCTTGAACAGCGTGGTCTTGCCCACACCGTTGGGGCCGATGACACCCACGATACCGTTGCGCGGCAGGATGAACGATAGGTCGTCGATGAGCACACGGCCATCGAACTCCTTGTGCAGGTGATGAGCCTCGAGCACCTTGTTGCCCAGACGCGGGCCCACGGGGATGCGGATGTCGGTCCAGTCGAGCTTCTGGCTTGCGCGGGCCTCGGCCTCCATCTCCTCGTAACGAGCCAGACGGGCCTTGTTCTTGGCCTGGCGAGCCTTGGGCGAGCTGCGTACCCACTCGAGCTCGGCCTCCATGCGCTTGGCGAGCTTGGCGTCGCGGTTGCCCTGCGCCTCGATACGGGCGGCCTTGGTCTCCAGATACGTGGAGTAGTTGCCCTTGTAGGGATAAAGGTGACCGCGGTCGACCTCGCAGATCCACTCGGCAACGTTATCCAGGAAGTAGCGATCGTGCGTGACGGCAAGCACCGCGCCCTGGTAGTTGTGCAGGAAGTGCTCGAGCCACAGGATCGATTCGGCGTCCAGGTGGTTCGTGGGCTCGTCGAGCAGCAGCAGGTCGGGAGCCTCGAGCAGCAGCTTGCACAGGGCCACGCGACGACGCTCGCCGCCGGAAAGCACGTTGACCGGCATGTCGGAATCGGGCAGCTGCAGGGCGTCCATGGCCTGGCCGAGCTTGGAATCGATATCCCAGCCGTCGGCGGCGTCGATCTCGTCCTGGAGCTTGCCCATCTCGGCCATGAGGGCGTCCATGTCGCAATCCGGGTCGCACATCTCCTCGCCGATCTTATTGAAGCGATCGACCTTGGCGATCATATCGCCAAACGCCATGCGCACGTTCTCGATGACGGTCTTGTCATCGTCGAGCGGCGGCTCCTGCTGCAGGATGCCCACAGTGTAGCCGGGGGTGAGCCTGGCATCGCCGTTGGAGACCTCCTCGATGCCGGCCATAATCTTGAGCAGGGTCGACTTACCCATGCCGTTGGGACCCACGACGCCGATCTTGGCACCGGGGTAGAAGCTTAGGGTCACGTCGTCAAGGATTACCTTGTCGCCATGGGCCTTACGAGCCTGATACATCTGATAAATGAACTCCGCCACAGTCATTTCTCCTTATCTAGCTGCGGAAATCTTCTCCCCCTCTCCGTTTTGGAAAAAGCGGAGAGGCAGTTCGCGCGTTCTAATAAAAAGGGGCATGGTTGCCCACGCCCCCTAATACTACCTGGGAAAAGTCCCCCGGAACATACTATGAACTGCGTACGCTAGTTTTCCGCAACCTTAACGAGCGGCTCGCTGCGATTTGCGCCACAACAGATACGAGTAGACGTAGACGGCTCCAACCGAACCAAACGCCAGAACCGCGATCACCGCGGCGACGACTTCACTCGAAAGCACGCTGCCTGCCACGCCCATCACAATCAGGCCAATACCCAGCACCATAAAGCAGGCGCCGCCAAAACGCTGAGTACGGCGCCAGTTCTCGGGATCGGCAAGCGCCCAAGGTGTCTTGATACCGAGCGTATAGTTCTGCTTCACACGCGGCAAGTAGTTGCCTACGCCGATGAATAGCAAACCGACAACACCGGAAATCAGCACGTTAACCGAACCGACCGCCGGCACCACGCCCCAGACCGTAAGCTCTCCCAGCCAGCTTATGGCGCACATGAACAAGGTGAAGGCGATTACGAAGCCCTGGTAGAACTTGCCCGAGGTTCGATATGCCTCACCTTTGGGGTCGATGCGCGGCACCACGCAGAACATTGCGAGAAGCGCCAGAGGCAGCACACCGAGCGCAGAGGCCATCCAGCTAGGACCCCAACCGTCGACGGCGCCGTTCGCGCCCCAGTGCGTGGGAATCTGCGCAGGCAAGCTCGGCATCACCATGAGGTGCGCTACGACATTGGCGACGCACAGAGCGACCAGCGCAATCCACACGCGCGACGATACCCCCGTGGGGTGAATGCCCTTGTTTTCGTTATTCATCCTTATCACCTTCAGTGTTTGTAAAGCCCATAAACCAGCCAATTAAATCCTGCATGACGGTGGTGTTTAAGCTGTATACGATGTTTTGGCCATGGCGCTCGTCGGTCACCAACCCGGCGTTTTTGAGCGTCGCCAAGTGATGGCTCAGCGACGGCTTACTGATATCGAAATGCTCGGCAAGCTCCCCCGCCGTGCAATTGCCCTCGCGCAGCAACTCCAAAATGCGCCGTCGCGTTGGATCGGCAAGCGCCTTAAAACCCTCTCCCGGCATAGGACCTCCTCTCATCATTTCGTTCGACGCGCACACTATACTCGATATTTAGATGTTTGTCTAACTATCTAATCGCAATGCTTCAAACCGCATCAAAGCAAACGCCATCGCAACCTATGGGCGATTACCTATAATGGCGATAGCTAAAACACGATCTGCTTCCCCATCGGAGGATATTTATGACCGAAACCGCTGCCGCAGCCGCCAACGAGACACGCGACACCAAGCTCGAGATCATCATGGGCCGCGAGGCACTCGACAAACTCGCCAACGCCACGGTGCTGGTGCTCGGCTGCGGAGGCGTGGGCTCCAACTGCTGCGAGGCACTCGCCCGCGGCGGCATCGGTCATTTCGTCATTCTGGATAAGGACATCATCGCGCCCAGCAATATCAATCGCCAGGCCATCGCCTTTCACAGCACCGTCGGCAAGCGCAAAGTCGACGTCATGGAGGCTATGATTCACGACATCAACCCTACCGCTACCGTCATCAAGCGCACCGAATACCTGCTGAGCGACAACATCGATGATTTCTTCGCGAGCGTTTTGGAGCAGACGGACGGCAAGCTCGACTACGTCGTCGACGCCATCGACACCATCTCGGCCAAGCTCACCATTGCCAAATATGCTCAGGACCACGACATTCGTTTGGTTAGCTCCATGGGCGGGGCCAACAAGCTCCATCCCGAGTGCCTCCGCTTTGCCGACATTTTCGATACGGTACGTGACCCCATGAGCCGCATCATGCGCAAAGAATGCAAGAAGCGCGGAATCAAGAGCCTGCATGTACTGTTTAGCTGCGAGGAATCGGTTAAGACACAGCCCCGCGACCCTTCCAACATCCACGAGCGCACCGAGCTGGGAACCGCCAGCTTTATGCCGCCCATCATGGGCCAGATGATTGCCGGCGAGGTTATCCGCCAGATCAGCGGCCGCGGCACTGAGCGCGTACGCTCCGATGGCCAACGTCTGGACTAGCGGAGCGCACCGAGATGGAGCCCCGGTTATTTGATGCACACTGCCATCTTGATTTAATGGCTCACCCGGACGCCGTTGCCGATGAGGCGACGGCGCTGGGCTTGGGTCTATTTGACTGCGGCGTCAATCCGCGCGACTTTTCGGCCGCAAACGAGCGCGCCTGTCGCCAACCAGGCATCATCGCCGGCGTTGGGCTTCACCCCTGGTGGCTCGCCGATGGCCACTGCGGTTTTGACGAAATCAATCTGCTTTGCGAAGTTGCAGCCCAAGAGCGCTACATCGGCGAGGTGGGACTCGACTTTTCCGCGCGCTTTGCCGGAAGCGAGCCGCTGCAAACGCAGGCACTTGACCAGCTCTGCGAGGCTCTCGCGCAGCATCCTCTTACCGGGCGCGTGATATCAATTCACGCCGTTCGTTCGGCAGAAGCCGTACTAGACGTCCTCGAATCGCATGGACTACTCATCCCAAACCCCGACTCCCCCGTTATCATCTTCCACTGGTTTAGCGGTACTTCGGACGAACTCGTCCGCGCGCGTAATGCGGGCTGTTATTTTTCCGTCAACGAACGCATGCTCGCATCTAAACGAGGACGCGAATACGTACGACAAATTCCACTCGATCGTTTACTGCTCGAGACCGATGCACCAGCGGAGGCAAACGCAGAAATAAGCGCACAGTCACTCATCAGATCGCTCGAAAGCGCCTCAGAACACGTCGCCTCGCTCAAAAAATGCGACGCAAAGCATATTGAGTCGGCGGTTTTAGCGAATGCACACTCTGTTTTTAGCCTTCGCTAACCCCTGTGGTCAAAAAACGTCAAATATGAGTACTGCTAGCGAAATGGATACATTACTCTGAGCTTTCCGACCACCAGAATAATCTACGATTGTCCATTAACTAACACTTTTACAGTCACTCATCCTGCATTTTCGCAATCTTAAACCCCTCCAAACGCTCAAATCACGTCTGAAGGGGTCGATTTTGCTGCGACTAAATTAGTCACAGTACTCATATTTGGCTTTTTTGACCACCGAGTCACGGGAAGGCACCAATACAGCTCCCCGGGACAGCTCGGCTATTCGACGATTGGTGCTCCGTGGCCCCAAGAACCTTCCATGCCGCACACGGTCGAGGCAAACCCGGCAGCAAAGTCGAGCGCGCGCTCGATGGCCTCGGCGCCATCCTCACCACGCTTGGCGGAATCGAGATAGCACATCAAAAACGAGGTGAGGAACGAGTCGCCCGCCCCCATGGTGTCCTTCATGTCCGTTACCGGTTTAGCCGGCTGGCGGTAATAACGCTCGCCGTCGTAAGCAATGCAGCCCTCGGCGCCCGCCGTAGCCGACACAAAACGCGGACCCAGGCCCTTCACCCATGCCAGACGCTCGCGAATCTCGTCCTCACTCGCAGCATCCGCCGCACTAAAGAAAGCGAAATCGACGTAGGGCGCAATCTGCTCGTAGTACTCGTCGGTGGAGTCGTCCGAAAAGTCAAAAGAGACCGTGACGCCCGCAGCCTTCAACTTGGGCAGCTCGCGCTCGGTAAAGCAATAGTTGCCCGAATGAACCACATCGAACTGCTTCATGTACGCAAGATCAAAGCGATCGAGGACATAGCGCGCATCGCCACGGATACCGCCCTCGTTGGAGCCAAGGAAGACACGGTCACCGTCAACGACGGTCACGCGAGCCGCTCCGTTCTCGCCAATCATCTGCTCGCACTTGTCAAGCTCGATACCCTCATCCTCGAGGCTTGCAATGACATGCTCGGCAGCGGCGTCATTACCAAAAATGCCCATGTATGCAGAGCGTGCGGCACCGCATTTCTTGGCATAAACGGCGAAGTTCACCGCATTGCCGCCGGGATACATGGTGTGGATATGCTCGTAGCGATCGACGACGTTGTCGCCAAATCCGAGCGCGTTAACGTTAAATGCCATGGCCTTTGTCCCTTCTAGTACTCGACAACACCCATATAGCGACGGAAATCGGGATCGTGATCAAACACCTTGCCGCGTGCAGCACGCAGCTCGCAGTTCATGGCGTAGAACAGCACCGGGTCCAGATAGGCACGGACGCTCGCCGGCACGGCTTCCATACCGTACTCCTTGGCATCGAGCACCATCAGCGTATCGGTATGCGTCTTAAGGAACGCCAGGGCGCGCTCGTCCATAGCACGGCACTCGCTGGAGCCCATCTGCAGGAAGTAAAAAACGCCATCCTGAGTAGCCTCGAAGGGGCCATGGAAGTACTCGGCGGAGTGGATGTAGCTGCAATGCTGCCACTGCATCTCCATAAGAGAGCAGATAGCGAAACCGTAGGTCTGGCTAAAGTTGGGACCGCTGCCCAGAATATAGAAGAACTCGTGCTCCTGGCAAAGCTTGGCAAAGCGATCGCCCAGCTCGGCATTTACCTTCTCGCGTGCCGGAGGAAGAATCTTATCCATCTCGGCAATACCGGCATACATATCGGCAAGATCGGCGTAGCCCTCCTGCTGATCGAGCAGCTCTGCCGCAAGCGACAGCGAAATACCAGCGGGGACCTCGGCCTGCGGCACGCCCTCGCCCCATGGGTAGACCCACGTGGTCCACTTGCCGGAGTCGATCTTGGATCCAGCGTTGTCGGTCTGGGCGATCACCGTAGCACCGGCAGCAAGGGCAATCTCGCAGCCCTCGACGACCTCCGGGGTGTTGCCGCTGTGGCTGCAAGCGATGACCAGGGACTTCTCGCCCAGACGACGCGGACGCATGATATCGAACTCGCGAGCCGTATAGATATACGAAGTGAAGGTGGTTGCCTCGCGCTGCAGAAGCTCATGAGCCGGGATCAAATCGATCATGGAGCCACCGCAAGCAATCCAGTAGACGCTGTCGAACTTGCCCTTCTCGGCAATTGCCTCTTTGATCAGATCGTGTGCGTTCATATCCAGTTCCTTTCTTATTTGGCCCGCAATCAATGACGTTGGTTGCGTGGCCGATAGTTGTTTTAGTCAATCAGATATTTCTCGAATGCGGCCATGTTCTTGGCATCTGCCGCCGCCGGGTCATCGTAGTAACGACCGTCCGTGATTTCCTGGCCCAGCATGCCGTCGAAACCATGGGCGTTGAGTGTGGCGACGAAGGCGTCCATATCGTGCTTGCCATCGCCCCACACCAGATGGCCATACGGGTCACCGTCGATAAAGTGCATCTCGTGAATTGCCCCATCACCAAAGGCGGCAAACCAGTCCTCGAGCGTCTCGCCTGCAACGCCCATCGCGGTTGTATCAACCATGGGCTGTAAGTACGGGCTCGCGACCTCGTCAATCATGCGCTTCGCATCGGAAACCGTCGTCACAAGGTTGCTCTCCTCGGGACGCAGGCTTTCCATCGTAAGCACCAGACCGTGCTCGCCGGCATACTCCGCCAGAATGGACAAGTGCTCGCGGCTGCGCTTCCAGGCTTCCTCGCGGTCCTCGTCCCAGTCGCCCCAGCCCGAGTTGACGGACATACGGTCGCACCCAAGTACCTCGGCAAGCTCAATGCCGTGCTTAAAGTACGCCAGGCTGCGCTGTTCATGCAGCGGTTTGCGTGCGCAGTACTGCCAAGGATAGACAACATTCTCGGGGCACAGAGTACGATACCTAAGCCCACGGTCTGCAGCCTTTTTCGCCAGGACCTCAGCCTCAAAGTAGCCCGTGTGGTCGAGCGTCACATGCGGCTCCGCACACCACAGCTCAATGGACTCAAAGCCCAAGCGCTGCTGCACATCAAGGAAGTAATCGAGCGACCACATGATGTAGTGGATATTCATGCCCGCAATCTGTTCGCGGTGCAGCGTCGGTTTGGATTCAGACATCTTATGCCTCCTTATTTCGATCGAACACGATTTGTCCGTCCGACATCGTCATATCAACCGCAAGATCGCGTGCGTCGCGATAATCGAGGTCGAACACATCCCGATCGAGCACGCAGATATCGGCAAGCTTGCCAACCTCAAGCGTACCCAGCTCGTCTTCGCGCATCAGATCGTACGCGCCCCCGGCAGTCCAAGCGCGCAAGAGCTCGACAAGCGTCAGCGTGTTGACCTCATTCACGGGCAGTCCGTCGGCGAAGAATCCGCCGCACGCGCTGTAGATTGACTCGCCCAGGCTCGGAATCAGCAGCGGCAGATCCGTGCCGCAGCACACTGTGCATCCGGAATCTTCCATGCCGCGGCGATTCCAGCTGTGCAAAAGTCGCGTCTCGCCAATTTGTCGACGCATCATCGACAGGCAATCCTCGCGCCGGTCCAGCGTCAGAATCTGCGGATAGACCTCGCAAATTCCACCTAACTTGCCAAACTCGACAAGATCGGTCGGGTCAGAGTTCTCGAGATCGGTAATCGCATGGCGGCGAAGCATCCGTCCATGCTCGTCTCGAGGCAGCGAGGCATAGAGTGCCACGGTGCGACGAACGGCGCCATCGCCCTGGCAATGCAAGGAATATCGGAAGCCGTCAGCATCAATTGCACGCAGCTCGTTCTCAATCAGATCCCACTCTGGCTCCTCGACGACCGTCTTGCCGGCAGCGCCCGCAGCGGCCGTGTCCTCATAGGGGTCTATCATCTCGGCAAGCCCCACCCATACGCCGCGATCGGTCATACGGTTGAAGCCAGAAAAACGAACGAACGGTCCCCGGAAGCGCTCTCGCGCCTCGCGGGCATATGCCAGATTTGCACCGGCGCCCACCGGCTGCGACATCATAGAGACGCGAACCGTCAGCTCACCAGATTCCTCACGGCGAGCCATTTCGTCGGCAAAGCCGTAGTAGTCATCAAACGCCATTTCCTTGATGGCGGTAACGCCGCGCTCGTTAAGCATGCTCATGTAGTCCGAATACCTGGCACGCACCTCGGGCAGCGCGAGGAAATCGCTTATCATGCGCCAGATCTTCTCGGCATAGCACGCCTGGGGTGTAAAGCCGTATCGCGCACTGGCGGCAGCATTGAGAACGCAGGTATCCGCACCCGGTGTAAAGCAGACGACAGGGATATCGCCAAAACAATCGTCAAACACAGCTGCCGTATTTGCGTTCTCGGCATCCGATGCCAACGTTTCGGGTAGGTTGTGGCCAAAAGCCGCCGCGCAATCCGGATGACCTTCTTTCCATGCACGCAAGAGCGACACAGCCTCTTTGGCATCAGTGATGCCGGACAGATCAGACCCCAACGTCCGCAGCGCCCAACCTGTATAGAAGGTATGCACATCGATCAGGCCGGGCATGACAGTGCGGTCGCCCAGGTCAACTACCTCGTCCGCCTGGGTCAAATACGAAGCTACCTCACACTTGGTGCCAACAGCCTCAATTCGATTGCCACGGACCGCTACGAAACCTTCAAACGGCAGGTCCCCCGTACCGGTAAAGACGCTCTTAGACGTCAGGACCGTCAAACGATCAGACATCACAACCACCTACACCGGAAGCATGCCAGAGATTGCCGTTACAATCACGCCAAAGACGACCATGAAAATGAAGAACTTCCAAATGGTCTTCCACCATTGGCCAAACGAAATCCTAGCCACGGCAAGACCGGCGACCGTCATGCCCGCCACGGGGCTGATGGTGTTGATGGTCTGGTTGGCAAACTGGAGCGCGGTGACGGCTGCCTCGGGATTGAGGCCCATGAGCTCGGTCAGGGGGCCCATAACGGGCATGGTGAGCGCCGCCAGGCCAGAACTCGAGGGAACCAGCAAAGAGAGCAGGCCAAGGACGATATACATAAACGTGGTGTAGACGGCGGCGGGTGCACCGGCAAGCGCGGTAGCGAGCGCCTGGAGGATGGTGTCGATGATCATGCCGCCCTCGGCGATGACCAGAATACCGCGAGCGATACCGATAACGATGGCAGCGTACGCAAAGTCGGCAAGACCCTTAACGAACTCCTCTGCGATCGTCTGCTGGTCAAGGCCGCCCAGGATACCGGCAAGCAAGCCCATGCCAAGGAACACAGCGGAAATCTCATTCATGTACCAGCCCTGGGTAACAAGACCCCAGACGATAATGCCCATACCGCAAGCAAAATCGATAAGCACGAGCTTCTGACGAATAGTGAACTCTTCCTCGATGGAGGCATCGGTCACGGAAAACTCAATACGCTTGAGCTTATCGTCCTCGTACACAATGGACGACTCGGGGTTTTTCTTGACGCGCATGGCGTAGCGCATGGCCCATGCGATACCGACGGCAGTGAAGATGACCCAAGAAACGGCGCGCAGCCACAATTGCGGATTACCCTCGATGCCAATGATGCCTTGGGCGATCAAAACATTAAACGGGTCGATGGTCGAAGCACAATATCCCAGGTTAGGACCAAGGAAGCAGATGATGAATGCCGTCATCGAGTCATAACCGATACCCATCATGATGGGAATGAAGATGGCATAGAACGGCAGGGCTTCCTCAGACATACCAAACGTAGTGCCGCAAATGGACAGCAATGTCATCGTGATGGGAATGATGAGGATGTCCTTGTTCTTGAGCTTTTTAATCACACGGCTCATGCCGGCATTCAAAGCGTTGGTCTTGGTGATGATCGCGAACGATCCGCCAATCAATAAGACGAACGCAACGACGTCGGCAGCCTCTTGGATACCCTTGGTGGGCGCTTGCAGAACCGCGAAGATATCCTGGCCCAGATTGATGGTCTCGCCGGTCTCGGAATCGGTGTAGTTCTTATCGACCTGTTCATAGGTTCCAGCAACGGCGACTTCACGCTCGCCCGCCGCTGTCGAAATCGTCTTGCGCTGATACTGACCAGAGGGAACGATCCAAGTCAGGACCGCAAAGACAACGATCAGCAAGAACATGATCGTATAGACATGCGGTAATTTGAACTTAAAACGTCTGTTTGTCTTCTTCGCCTTCGTATCTGACATAGATACCTCCAAAGAACTCGAGACTGCATCGCATCTCGCTTCAACGTTTGCATAAGGCAAACGTTCTATGACGTCCCATAGATTACCAGCAGCTTTTTCCTTCATCAAGATAATTTCAAACTGATTGCCGCAACGCGGTTGAACGGTTGTGTTCGCGCCGTGAACGGTATGGAAACGCCCGGTGAGATGATCCACCGGGCGTTTCCATTCGCAATGTCCTAGATGTCAAAAACGTAGCGAGACCCAACGATCCGCTGACGACCGATGATAAACGGCCGCCGCTGCTCATCGAAAAAGAAGGCTTCCATATAAAACAAGGGTTCGCCAACGGGAACTGCCAACAGTCGAGCGACCTCGGGCGACGCGCACGCGATCTCGAGCGTGCACGGGTCGGTAAACGCGGGCGTGCGGCCCGTCCGGTTGCGCACGAACTCAAAAATGGATTGATTAGATAGAGGTGCCGTTGATAGATAGGCGTTGTCCTCGTAAACATATATGTTGTTCTCGAGCATGACAGGGACGCCATCGGCAGTGCGCACGCGCTCAACGCAAATCAAGTCAGTTCCAACGGGAACACCAAAGAACTGTGCTTCGGTGGAATCCGCCGGCAGTATCTTTCTCGAAATGACACACGCCCCCGGTTCCATTCCGTTAACGCGGCATGCGTCCGAAAAACTCTGGACGTCATCCTTCTGGCGAATCTTGCGCTTGAGCTTGGGGGCATTGACAAACGTGCCTTTCCCCTGTCGCTTCGTTAGATAGCCCTGTTGGACGAGCTCCTCAATAGCGCGTCGCACGGTAACGCGACCAACTTTATAGCTCTCAGCCAATTCGAATTCGTTGGGTATCCGCGCGCCTGCCTTGTAGGCGCCGGAGTTGATTTCGTTTTTAATGATATCAATAACCTGTTGGTACAGCGGTATCGCTGCTTTACCGTCAGTTAGCCCTTCAGTCGGTGGCATATACCCTCTCCAAGCACAATTAAGTCTAAAACGGGCTTAAGAGCATTCAGCAAGTCCTTAAGCCCGCATTAGCTTAAAGTATGCTAGGTGCCGCACCAAAATGTCGGATATTTACTCATCAGACCCGAAAAACGCGCAACTACCTCACTCCTAAGAAAGCGCGAGCAGCTCCGGCAGCTGGTCGATAATCTTGTCCGCGGCATCCTGGCTAAAGCCAAAGCGCTCCTCGCGCTTGGCAATGACTGTCAGGCCGGCTCGCTTGCCGGCAGTGATGCCAGGCACCGAATCCTCAACGCAGCA
>USLO01000026.1 GCA_900555515.1 uncultured Collinsella sp. | reverse complement strand
CTCGGCGTATCGGGCGTGTTGCCCACGCGCACGGAGTTGAGCAGGCTGATGGCCTGGGCAAACATCACGAACGGCAGAGCGAGGTAGCCCTCGGGAAGCGCTTCGTAGCCCTTAAAGGTGAAGGACTCACCCTCATAGACGGTGGCACCTTCCTGCTGAACGGCGATGGTGTGCTGAGCGATCTCGTCGCCACCGATCTCGTTGAGGATGTCGATGTCGTACTGACGGGTGTAGGCGTCGTTGTTGACGAACACGAAGACGAGCGTCTTATCGTCGACGAAGGACTTAGGTCCATGACGATAGCCCATGGAGGTGTCGTAGGAAGTAGCGACCAGACCGTGAGCCAGCTCGAGGATCTTGAGCTGGCTCTCCTGGGCAAGGCCACCGAAGGAGCCAGAACCCAAGTAGGTCACGCGGTTGAAGTCGCCAGCCAGGTAATCGGCGATCTCGGGCTCACGGGAGATGACCTCCTCGCCCATCTTGGCGATGGTCTCGACCCACTCGGCCTTCTGCTCGTCAGAGGCAGTGTCGAAAATAAGGGTGGAGAGCAGGGTCATGCAGGAATAAGAACCGGTCATGGCGAAGCCCTTGTCGTTGGCGCGCGGAATGAGCAGCGTCAGCGCGTTGGGATCATCGGCAGACTCGACAGCGAGCTTGCCCTCGGGAGCGCAGGTGATGTTGAGGAACTTGACGTTGTGGACGAGCTCCTTGGCAACGGCAACGGCGGCAAGGCTCTCGGGGCTGTTGCCAGAGCGGGCAAAGGAAACCACGAGCGTGGGATCCTCGGCGCGCAGGAAGTCGCGCGGGGCGCTCACGATGTCGGTCGTGGCGATGGGCTTAAAGTCGTAGAGATCAGTGTTGCCAGCGTGACGCAGGTACGGGGCGCAGGTATCGCCAACGTAGTCGGACGTACCGGCACCGGTGAAGACAACGGACAGACGACCCTCGCCCATGGCGCGAGCCTCGGCCAGGAAGGCCTCGATGGCCTCCTTGTTCTCGCGATAGATGTTGAGCGTATCACGCCAAAGCTCGGGCTGCTGAGCAATCTCGGCCGTGGTGATCTGGGCGCCGAGCTCGGTGAGCTCCTCGACACTCTTCTCGAACATTTCTAATACCTCTTTCTTTACTAAATTGTCTGATATATAAAGACTTAATCTGAAAAGTTAAATCGGGTAGTAGTCATAGGCTGTTTTTCTTTCGTTAACACTCGTATCCGATCACAGAGTATCTCGATAATGAGAAATCCTGTACTTAAACTTGTCCGCACGAGCCACCGAAAGCGTAAACTCGACAACATCATTTTGGGTGTTGTGAGTAGTTCGGACTATGTCCAGAACTGGCGCACCCTCACCAATACCTAGAAGCCGAGCGTCACATGGACGTGCTATACCCGCAGAGAACTCCTCATCCGCTACTCGAATTTTCTGCTGATAATCCTGCTCAATGACATCGTAAAGGGGCTTCTGTTCGAGTAGAGGACGCTTGAGTGAAATAAAGAGCCTTGCTGGAAGATAGCTACGCTCAACCATCATAGGAATACCATCTGCCATTCGTAAACGTTTGAGTTTTAATACCTTTTCACCCAAATGAATCCCCATTTGCATCGAGAGCGTTTTATCTGCTTCCATTTCACAGAACTCTAAGATGGTTGTTTCTGGCAGCCGGCCCATCGCTTTCATCTGTTCAGTAAAACTGTACGATTGGGTAAGATTTGTTGCTTGAGCTAGTCGATCGGCAACAAACGTACCGCGACCTTGTTTTCGCACAATCCGACCAAGATACTCAAGTTCCTGAATTGCAAGCCGGACAGTCGACCGCGAAAGCCCGAAACGTTCGGCAAGCTCACGTTCGGACGGAATCAAATCACCTGGCTGATATTCATGATCAATTTTTTCGATCAGAATATCTACGAGCTGGTCATATAGCGGTTGTCTGTGCCTCTTGCACGTCATGATATTCTCCACGTAATGAGCAATTGACCAATACTTCAGCCTTCAGGTAACGCACCAACATGTCCCATAAATGGGCTAATAGCGACACTACATCTCATCGTCTTCATCAATGTCAGCACTCTCGAGTTTCTTGAGATCGACTCCCTCACGACCAACGACCCGTGCGCGTTCGGCAAGTTCATCAAGCGTTGGGTCTCCAAACGCACGCGTCATAACGAGCTCCACCAACATAGGTAGATTTGTTCCGGTGACAACGGTCACGTTATCGAGCTCAGTCGTCATTGGGATAGCTTGATTGAACGGAGTACCGCCAAGCAAATCAACAAACACCAATACGCCATCACAAGCTTGACGCATCTTGGCAATGCAGGTTCGCAAATCATCACCAAAAGTAACCGCCTCCGAGCCCGCAAAAGGAACTACCTCAAAATTAGGCTGTTCGCCGGCGACCATATCCACAGCGCTTTTCAAACCAGGTGCAAACTGACCGTGACCAGTTAGTACAAATCCAATCATTCTATCTACCTTTCTACCGTTCGCTTTCTCTAGCCAAAGAACCCCTCAAAAGGGCTCTTACGACCACTGCATCATTAAAGTTTAGTGAGTATTTTGTTTTATCGCGGGAGGTCTGTGAGCGTCTCTAAGCTGCTTTTCAAGGTTGCGATATCTACGTGCTTCGCCCTTGTTCCCGCTGCTCTCATATTGATATGAAAGCAGCAGATAGAGCTTTCCACGTAACCCAAGGTCGTTCGTATCCAGCATAGCTTCCATCTCATCGATCTTATCATGCCGACGGCAAAAGACTATGTCGTAGGTCAATTGACTGTCCGCCAAAATGCCCTTCGACACGATGGGGCGCATCTCTTCCAACATGGACGCCGCCCGCTTCCGGTCACCCGTCTTGATATAGAAATTAAAGGCGCGAACCGCAAGCTGTCGACGTTGTTTATCGCTGCACGACATCTCCAGCAAGTGGTCAAGCATTCGATCTGCATATGCGTCCATATCAGCAGCTTCATAGATCGTGAAACGCAGGTAATACTGCTTATACGTAGACATTACTATACGCGCAAGTTTGCGATCGAGCAGGTCTATGCAATCTTGGTATAAGCCCAAGTTAAACAATACCTGCAATTTCATATCGAAGTATTTTTTCGCTCCTTCGGTCACAGCGAAATAAGCCACTACAACACAAATGAACAGGACGATCCAAAATGGCATTGCACTATATTCCCTTCAAGGCAGCCTTAAGGAATTAATCGAACACGATGACTGCATAACCGCCTATGAACAACGGTGCCCGACAAAACAAAAGAGGCGCACACTCCAGGGGATATGGCGATAAAGTCGCCTTGGAGGTGTGCGCCACGTCTCAATTGAGGCTCAAATGCCGTGACAATATGGGGTATTTAGCCCTTGCAAATGATACCGAATGCACCCAAGGCAATGGACAGAACCAAGACGATAAAGATGGCCTTCGTCGAGGTCATGCCCTTCTTACCGAGGAGCCAGTATACGAAGCCGACGAGTGCGGCAGGAACCAGCTTGGGGCAAATCATATTGCAGATGTTCTGCAAGTCAACGGTAACGCCGCCGATAACAGGCTTCGCCGCAATAACGATACCGACATTGGTTGCGACCAGAGCACCGACCATAAAGACACCCATTACGGAGGCCGCGTCGGTCAACGCGTTCAGGCGATCGCTCATGGTGGTGACGAGCTTCATACCCTGCTCATAGGCCATGTGGGTCTGCTTGCAGCGGAACCAGTCAACAAGGATGTTCACGACGACCCAGATGAAGATACCCAAGGGGTTGCCGTTCATGGCCATATTGGCAGCCAGAGCGCCGAAAATGGTCGGGAGCAGCGAACCGAAGATGGAATCGCCGATGGAAGCCAGCGGTCCCATGAGACCAGTCTTGAGACCAGCAACAGCCTCGAGGCCCTCAATGCCCTCCTCTTCCTCGATCGCCAAATCGATACCGGTGATGATCGTGTTGAGGAAGTTTGAGGTGTTGAAGAACGGTGCGCACTGGGCGCGGCAGGCTTCCTTTAGCTCCGGCGTGCCGTCGCCGTACAGCTTGCGCAGTGTGGGCAGGATAATCCAGAGATAACCAGAGTGTTGCATGCGCTCGTAGTTCCAACCATCCTGGAAACCAAGCAGGTTACGACGGTTGATCTGCGCAAGGTCGTCCTTGGTAATCTTGTAGCCAGTGGTGCCATTGGCGAGTTTCTCATTAGAGCTCATCGTCGTCGTCTCCCTCCGCAGCGCCAGCAGCAGCGACGGGACGCTGGTTGTTCTTGTAGTACAGCAAAGACAGAGCAAAGCCAATAATAGCGATCGCCAGCATCGACATGTTATTGAACATACCGACCATATCCACGGCGCCCTTACCAAGCGCGCCGTTCACAGCGACGATGTTGGCGTTGAGGTTCATGATGCTCGTGAAGGCCGTACCAAACAGGGCGGCAACTACAAAGCCGAGCAGCAGGTAGGCGACGTGCTTTTTGACCGGCAGGTAACGGAGCAGGATGGCGAAGCCAACAGCGGGCAAGGCACCGCCAGCAACAGACAGACCGTCACCCAGCCACTTCCAGTCGCCGTTAAGGGCGGTAGTGATGCCCTCGACCAAGCCCTGGCCAAATGCGAGAGCCAGGAAGACCGGAATCATGCGGGACAACATCCAGGAAACGGCACCGAGCAAGTAGTGTACGTTGTAGGCACCCCAGTTCATCTTCTCGATATCGGCATCGCACATGTGACCGAAGAACGTGTTGGCGAAACGGCCAGCGATATCGGTGTAAACGAGAATGGCAGCGACAGGTACGCCGATGGCGGCAAGAGCCGTCTCGGGATTCATGCCCGCACCCACGGCAAAGGCCGTAGCGACCAGAGTGCCGGAGTTGGCATCGATACGAGAGGCGCCGCCAAAGGTACCAACGCCCAGGACGGTGAGCTGCATGCTGCCGCCGATAAACAGGCCAGTCTGTAGGTCACCCATAATCAAACCGGTAATCATACCGGAGAAGACGGCTGAGCCGGCACAGGTGTACCAGTTCAGCTCATCCAGAATCTGATAACCCGCATACAGGGTTAACAGAAGAATCTGCCACCAAGCAATCATGGTAAACTCCTTATTTAAGGTGTAACAGTTTCTACAATACCAATACGCTTATATAAACCGTGCATCCCCCTTCACGGCCTAGCGTTAATTCGACTAGAGCGTGAGAGCCTCTGGGTTATCCTGCGGCGTCAGCTGAATGACAATAGGAAGATTATCGGCCTTGAGTTTGGCAAATGCGTCAAGGTCCCCCTGGTCGCAACTAATGTTGCGAGTCAGCTTCTTGACCGGCTCCATTGTCGTCATATTACCGACGATGAGCTGCTCAAGCTTAACACCTTGCTCCAAAAGTCGAACGTAGACCTCAGGCTTTTTCGCAACAATAAAGAGACGTTGCGCATCATATTTGCCAGCAGTGATGTTGGCAGCGGCCTTGTCGACAGGAAGCACGGACAACTTCACAGTTGCCGGGCAAGCCATGCGAAGAACCTGCTTTTGGGTAGCATCTTGCGATACCTCGTCGTCAACTACCATGAAGCGGCTTACCTGACGGGCGTTAGACCAGAGGTTTGCCACCTGTCCGTGAATCAAGCGAAAGTCGACTCGTGCGCCTACAATCATTTCTACTCAACTCCTTCTTGTTCAAGTGTACGGATAACGGGCTCAGAGCGAAGGGAGATTTTCGCATCATACACGCCCTCTGTTTCGAACATAACGAGCTCATTGGTACCAGGGTGCAATAAACCGTGCGGAACATAGAGCGTCATGATGGGACCCTTATCCCAAAAACGTCCGACATTCGTTCCGTTTACGAATGCCACACCCTTTCCAAAACCCGTAGTGTCGATAAAGGTATCAGCCGGCTCAGATATATCAAACTTTGCGCGGTAAAAGGAAGGTTGCCCCTCTACCCAGCCGGCGGAATAATCAAGATTATCGATGTTATCGAGTGGCAGACAACGCATCTCCCAACCGGTAACAAAGTGAAGATCAACGCAAACTCCTGTCCTAATGCCCTTATGCTGCGTATCAGCGAGCAATTTGTGACCATAATTGACGCGACCCATATCCTCGGTCAGAACATCCAGGCGGTTTTGTTCACAGGGAAGAACGCAGTGAATATCTTCCCCGATGTGCTCCTGATACTGCGTCGCCACTTTGTCACCGTTCACAAACACCTGTGCACGGTCGCGGGCGTCAATAACCCGAATACGCTCTTCATCTGCACGGTCACGCTCGACAGTCGTGGTATATAACGTATATCCATACGACTGACCCATCTCTTCCATGGGCATAGGATATTGGGCTTCAATCGGCTCCGAAAGAATATCGAGCACATTAAAGAGACTTACGCGCTCACTCACCGAAATATCGGGCATGGAAAACGTCTTTTTTGTTAACGGCTTGCTTTGCGCGATATCGGGATACAGCTCGTGAACTGTCCTTTGAATTGCGAAGTATTTCTCGGTCGGGTTGCCCTGTTCGTCCAATGGAGCATCGTAGTCATATGATGTCACCTGGTGCAGGTCATGCGTATGGCGTGCAGAACATCCGTTCATAAATCCAAAGTTGGTGCCTCCATGAAACATGTAGAGGTTTAAAGATCCTCCAAGCTCGAGCACCTCGCGAACGCAAGAGGCAAGATCTTCGGGATCGCGTCTGATGACGTTCTCCCCATAGCGATTGAACCAGCCGTCCCACAATTCCATGCACATAAGAGGCCATTGTTTTCCATGTTCCTTGTGAAAAGCAGAAAGAGCCTCAAAGTTCTCCTTTGCATGAGAACCAAAGTTGCCGGTGCACAACACATCATCGTCAATGAGCGTACCGGCACGAAGACACCCACGCCACGGACCATCGGAAGTACAAAGGGGCACGGAAACCCCACGCTCGACCATAAGGCGACGAATCGCACGAAGATAGTCCTTATCCTCGCAATATGATCCATACTCGTTTTCAACCTGCATCATGATGATGTTTCCGCCCTTGTCAATCTGACGCGGGACGAGTATCGGCATGAGATGGTCGTAGTAATGCGCAACGTGAGCAAGAAACTTGGGGTCGCTGCTACGCGGTCTCATATCATGTTGGCGCAGCAGCCATGCTGGCATGCCGCCAAATTCCCATTCTGCGCAAATAAACGGAGAAGGCCGAACAATTGCATACAGACCGAGCGACGCCGCCTCATCAAGAAATGCCGCCAAATCAATTGAACCAGAAAAATCAAAGACGCCAGGCTTTGGCTCATGAAGATTCCACGGTACATACGTTTCGACCGTATTAAACCCAAGAGCCTTAAGGTTATAGAGCGAGTGATGCCAGTCGCTCGGATGAACACGCATATAGTGAATCGCCCCCGACAAGATGGTGAACGGCTCATCATCGAGTAGGAATTGATTGGTGATTTTAAACGAATGCATGCTACTCCCGATCTTCGTGCTCTACGACGCGGATGCCGGTTCCTCGGCCCTCAGCTAAACGCCTTGCCTATTATGGACGCATTGACGCAATTATGTAGTCAGAATCTGAAGTGGTCCGTAAACGGTAGCCAAATGACGATGAACGGCTTTAATGAACAAAATATAAACCCGCTGGTAAATTACTTTTTTACTATAGATTTCTAGCGATTCTATATTTGAAAGGTGGTATGTACCAGCTATCCACTATTTCATACTAGTTACATTATGCTTCAATCGCATTTCTTCAAATGCTTATCTACTTTGTTGTTGCCGATTTGAGTGCGCGTGCGCCAACCCAAGCATCGTCACGGCTTCAGTTCCCCTATTCATAAACATAAAACCCCGCCAAACGTGATTCCCCTAGGGAAAACACGCTTGGCGGGGTCGTAGCGTGATTTCCCTAGGGGAATCACGCCATCAGGCGAACAGCTCAGCCGAGCAGTTCGCTACTCCTCCCAGTAAGCGTCTGCAAGCAGCTTAAAGCAGATCTTCTTGACCGGCTGCGCGCCATCGCCCGGGAACTCGAGCGTGGGCATGTGAGGCTCGCCGGCAACGAACAGCGCGAACTTATCGTCAGCAAGATCGCCGGCGATCGAAGCGTCGGAATCGACCAGATCGTAGTCGTCCTTCTCGTCAAACTCCTGAACCAACGTCAGGCTGCCCGTGGCAACCTTAAAGGCCTCGCGACCCTCGACATCGATCTGCAGGTCGTGATAGCGCTGATGCGTCTCATAGTGAGCCTCGGCCTCGGGACGCGTCGTGGGAGCCATGACGTTCGCAAAGACCTTGTCGCCCAGAATCTGATGGCTGCCGACCTCGAGCTGCGCCGGGTCGTTCTCCTCGAGCCAGTCGATCAGCACGTCGAGGCCCTTGAGCATTCCGCGGTACTCCTCGATATCGCCCAATGCACCGTAAATCATCTAAATCCCCTCTCGGATCGTTTCTTTGGCAGCTACTCGGTAAACGCATTACCGACGCTGTTGCCACCCACATACGTCTCGACCAGGGTAAGGTCGGGATTGAACACGACAAAGTCGGCATCGCGGCCAGGCATAATGCTGCCACATTTATCCTCGACGTGAGCGGAGCGCGCGGGTACCTCAGTCGCCATGCGAATTGCGATATCGGCGCTCGCAAGACCCCAGTCGACGATGTTCTTGACGCCCTGTGCGAGCGTGAGCACCGAACCGGCGATAGCAGAGCCATCGGCGAGCCAGCAAAGGTTGTCCTTCATAATGACGTCCATGCCGCCGCTGGTGTACTTGCCCTCGGGCATGCCGCCGCAACCCAGACAGTCGGTGATCAGCACCGTGTGCTGCCAGCCCTTGGCCTGCAGCAGTGCCTTAATAGCAGCAGGGTTCACGTGTTTGCCGTCGCAAATGATCTCGGCATAGGTATTGGGCGTGGTCATAGCGGCCCCGACGACACCGGGCTCACGGTGATGCAGACCGCGCTGGCCGTTGTAGGTATGGGTAAAGCAGCTGGCGCCAGCATTGATGGCGGCGGCGCACTCATCATAGGTGGCATCGGAGTGGCCAATGCAGGTCACGACGCCCTTTGCGCTCAGAGCCGCGGCGTAAGCGGCAGCGCCATCGCGCTCGGCCGCCATGGCGCTCTTGACGATACGACCGCCGGCGGCCTCCTGCCACTCGTCAAAAATTTCCTCGGACGGGTCGATCAGATAAGCAGGGTTCTGGGCACCCACATGCTTCATGGTAAAGAACGGACCCTCCAGGTAGATGCCCTGAATACGAGCACCGCAGAACTCAGGTCCGCGCTCTTCGTCCGCCTGTGCAATGGCAGCGCAGGCCTCCTTGATCTGTTCTACGCCGTCGGTAAAGGTCGTAGGCAGCCAGCTGGTGGTACCACGACGAGCGAGCTCGGTCGAGCTGATGTTGATACCCTCGGCATCGTTATCGGTCGTGGCATGGTTATAGAAGCCATGAATGTGGGTGTCCACCATGCCCGGCGCAATCCATGTACCCGAATAATCTTTGATCTCGCAAGCGGGCTCATCGGCCTGCCAAGCGCCAAAGACGCCATCTTCGACCATGAGGTAGCCGCCCAGCTGCGGCCCCGCCGGCAAAAAGAACTTGCCGGCCTTGATAGCATACGTGCTCATCTATGCTCCCGTACCCGCAGTGCGTTTTAGGGCGGATCAAAAACCACTGCATTGTTAATTCGAGCGATTGTTCGTTGCCTTCTACCGCTTGGTACATTTTGCACCCGCCGCAAAACACGCCAAGCCATTTATACCCAATAACTCTAGACTGCGCGGTTGTGGTAGACCTTGTACTTAAACTGGTCGGCGCGCGCAACCGAACGCGTATACTCGATAACCTCGTTGTTCATGTCATATGTGGTGCGAATCAAATCCAGGACCGGTGCGCCTTCGGCAATCTCGAGCAGACGAGCGTCGGAATGGCGTGCGATACTCGCGTAGAATTCTTCCTCTGCCACGCGAACTTTCTCGTGAAAGTCCTGCTCGATCATGTCGTACAGCGATTTGTTCTCGATCATGGGGCGCTTAAGCGCAAAGAACTTGCGGCTTGGCAGATATGTACACTCAATCATCAGCGGCACACCATCGGCAATACGCAGGCGCTTGATCTTGTACAGACGCTCGCCCAGGCGCGCGTTCATCTCTATGGCAATATTCTTGTCAGCCTCGACCTCGGTAAACTCGAGAATCGTCGTCTTGGGCACACGGCCGATCGCCTTCATCTGCTCGGTAAAGCTATAGATTTGCGAGAGGTTTGCCGTTTGCAGAGAGCGGTCGCACACCATGGTTCCACGGCCGCGCTGACGAACCACCAAGCCTAGACGCTCAAGCTCCTGCAGGGCAAGGCGAACCGTCGTACGCGAGAGCCCGTAGCGCTCCGACAAGTCACGCTCAGACGGCAAATAGTCGCCGGGTCGAAGCTCGTGATCGATTTTATCGGTCAGCAAATCGACGAGCTGATCGTACAGAGGTTGTTTGCGCGCTCCCATTGCCATAATAATACCTGCCGGATATATGACTCGAAATTGGTTGTAACCAGACACCACGTACTATAGCAGTTTTAATGGAATAACAGCAGGTCAACCAGCACATTTCGATATTGTTTGCCGGATGATAGCCTGCGCACTGTAATACCAATTACACCACTACATCAAGTATCGAGGTAGCAAAAAGGGCCGCCCCCGCGGAGCGGGACGACCCTTTGTAAGACAGAAACGTCTTTAAGGCTTAGAGAAGCTTCTTGAGCTCCTCGGCAACAGCCTGGACCTGCGTGCCGATGATGACCTGGGTAGCACCCTTGTCCATCTTCATGACGCCCAGAGCGCCAGCCTTCTTGCAGGCAGCCTCGTCGACCAGATCGGAATCGCCGAGCTCGAAGCGCAGGCGAGTAGCGCAGCAGTCAACGGTCTTGACGTTCTCCTTGCCACCGACGGCAGCGAGAACAGCGGCGGCCAGAGCGGCGAACTTGTCGTCGCCAGCAGCGGCGGAAGCGGAGGTCTCCTCGACATCCTCATCCTCGCGACCAGGGGTCATGAGGTTGAACTTGGTGATGGCGAAGCGGAACACGAGGTAGAAGACCACGAAGGCAGCGATGCCCAGCGGGATGATCATCCAGGTGTTGGCGGCAGCCGGGAGGCTAGAGGAGAACAGGAGGTCGGTAGCACCAGCGGAGAAGCAGAAGCCAGCACGGAAACCAACATAGTAGGTGACGATGGTGAAGATGCCGTACAGGGCAGCGTACACGACGTAGAGCGGGAAGCACAGGAACATGAAGCCGAACTCGAAGGGCTCGGTGACGCCGCAGACGAAGGCGCAGATAGCAGCGGAGACAACCAGGCCGATAGCAGCCTTCTTGTTCTTAGCGGTCTGAACCATAGCCAGGGCAGCGCCCGGGATACCGAACATCATGCAGGGGAAGAAGCCGGACATGTACATACCGAGGCTCCACTTGACGTCAGCAGAGGTCTCGCCAGCCCAGAAGTGGGTCAGGTCGCCCAGGCCGATGGTGTCGAACCAGAACACGTTGTTCAGAGCGTGGTGCAGACCGGTCGGGATGAGCAGGCGGTTGAGGAAGGCGTAGATGCCAGCGCCGATACCACCCATGGCGGCGATACCCTCACCAAGAGCAACAAGAGCACCGAAGATGAGCGGCCAAGCAAAGAGCAGGACGACGGAGACGACGATGCAGATGACGGCGGTCATGATGGCGACGCAACGCTTGCCGGAGAAGAAGGCCAGCCAGTCGGGAAGACGAGTGTCCTTGAACTTGTTGTAGCAAGTGCCACCGATGACGGCGGACAGGATGCCGATGAAGGAGTTACCAGCGATCTTGGAGAACGCGATGCCCTCGGTCGTGGCAAGCCAAGCGGTCTGAGCATCGGCGTCCATACCACGAATGGTGCCAACAACAGCGGGGTTCAGGAGCTGCTGGATCATCAGGAAGGCAACGAGGCCAGCGAGGCCAGCGGTGCCGTCGTGATCGTCGGCAAGGCCGACAGCAGCGCCGACTGCGAACAGCCAGGCCATGTTATCGATAAGAGCGCCGCCTGCCTTAATGAGCAGGAAGCCGGCGGTATAGGCAAAACCGGTAGTGTCACCGGCAGCACCCATGACTGCGGGAGCGAGCAGGTAGCCCACGCCCATAAGAATACCTGCGACGGGAAGCGCCGCGACGGGAAGCATCAGAGCTTTGCCGAGCTTCTGGAGGTACTTCATCATATGGTATCTCCTCCAACCTTTCTTTCGTTGTTCACCAACGAGTCCCATGTCCGCGCCTTTTGCATACCGGCTTCTCCGCTTGCCGGCATTGGTGCGCAAACTTAGACAACCCAGTCCCTTTTCTCGGGTTGCTGGTATGTACGGTAGCACACACTCAATTCAAACGTCCACCACATTTCGTTCAAATTACTTTTTCGTTGCCAAACGGTTATTTTTGGCCCGTAAACGGTAATTTCCGCAGGTAGACGTGAAGCGTTTCTTTCATTACCAAACTAATTCTTAGCAATTTCCATTCGATTTCATCTCAAAATTGGTTACTACCAGATGAACAGTGGTACCACATTGTTACTACCAGTTTAGCCGAAATCGTTTTCACTTTATATGAATAAAGTGTCCCAAAATTTGCATACAACCACCCCCTCTCATCGCCCTCCCCACAGTGCAAAAAGCCCGCTAGAACGATGTCCGTTCTAGCGGGCTTATCAGATTTTTTGGCTACGCGCCCAGCGGCTCGGGCAGCCCTTACGCAAACAGGCCGTAGATGCTGATGTTGGCCTTGGCATAGAGGCCGTTAGCATACTCGGTCCACTTGGAGCTGGCGCTCGAGGCCTGCGAAGAGTACTGCTGATAAGCAGTGTAATAGGCGGTCATGGCCTGCTTATAGGTCGCGCTATCGGCAGTAAAGGCATCGTCGGCGAACGCCTTAGCGTAGGTGCCATCGGCGTCCTTCCAGGTACCCTTCTCGCTATCCCACTCGTCGCCGGCAAGGTTGATGATGTAATCGGCGTAATCCTTGCTCGCGGTCTCCTCGTTGCCGTCAGCAGGCTCGGTCGGGGCGGTCGGCATGCTTGCGGAGCTGTCGCCGACCTTCTTCTTGTAGAGCTTCTGCAGCGTCGCGGACTGGCGGACGATCTGCTTGGCTTGAGCCTTGGACACGCCGTACTGCGTGGCCATGGTCTTGTAGTCGGAGGTGCCGATGGAATCCTCGGCATACTGCTTCATTTCCTTGGAAGAGACAGTAATGCCCTCGTCCTCGGCAGCATCCAGCAGAATCTGGTTGCGCACGTAGGACAGGATAACGTCGGCAGACGGAGCGGTGTAGTTGCCGTCGTCGTCCTTGACGGTATCAAGGCTGTACTGGCTCTCGATGGCCTCACGCGCGGTGATGTCGCTCTTCTTGCCGTTATAGCTATAGCTTGCCACGGTCGAATCGAGCTGGTCCTCGGTCAGGGTCGCCGAGCCGACACCCTTGCCGCCAAAGCCGCCATTACCAATAAAGAAGCCGACCACGGCAGCGATCACGATGGCGACCACAAAGGCGGCAATCATCGTCTTCTTGTGCTTGGATGTATGATCGTCCGCGTCGGAGTCGTCCTCGTCCTGCTCCTCGGGCATGAGGTTCTCGTCGGCGGCGTCCGCAGCGATCTTTGCCTCCAGGCGAGCATCCTCCTCCTCGGCGGTCGTGCCGGCGGCAATATGTTCGGCAGACGTGCCGGCGACCAGGTCGATCTTCTCGTCCTCGTCACCATTGGGGCCTTCGCCGCGCTCGATGATCTGGATGCCGTCGATCTCGTCCTTCTCGTCCTTCTTTTGAATCAGACCCATAGTCAGCTACTCCTTATTGGGAACACAATCCCTAATAGAATACGCCCGACGAGGCGCCGGGCGTATTGATTCTTAGGTTATACGCAAACACTTAAGTACTATTTAGGCGTTTGCAGCCTGCATGTCTTAGGCTAGGTGCTCAATAACGGCATCGGCGAAGGCCTGCGTACCCACCGCACCCTCGACGGAACCGGTCTGAGCACGACGCACGTCGCCGGTAACCTGCTCGCCCTCGTCGAGCGTGGCAGATACGGCGGCACGAATGCGATTGGCAGCGTCGCTCTCGCCCAGGTGGTCGAGCATCATCGCAGCAGAGAGGATCTCGGCCGTGGGGTTGGCGATATCCTGGCCCGCGATATCAGGCGCGGAGCCGTGCGTTGCCTCGAAGATGGCGCAGTCGGCACCGATGTTGGAGCCGGGGGCCATGCCCAGACCGCCCACCAGGCCGGCGCACAGGTCGCTGACGATATCGCCGTACAAGTTGGGCAGCACCAGGACATCGAAGTCATTGGGGTTCTGGACCAGGCCCATGCAGGTGGCGTCGACGATTTTGTCGTTGAACTCGATATCGGGATAGTTGGCGGCCACCTCGCGCGCAACGCGCAGGAACAGGCCGTCGGTCGCCTTCATGATGTTGGCCTTGTGCACTGCCGTCACCTTTTTGCGGCCGCAGCGGCGGGCATACTCAAAGGCATACTCCACAATGCGGCGGCTCTTGGCGATAGAGATCGGCTTGATCGAGATCGCGGAATCGGCGGCGAAGGTCTTTTGGCCCGAACGCTCAACGAGCTGCGAGAGCTCCTCGACCTCGGCAGCGCCCTCATCGAACTCGATGCCGGCGTAGAGGTCCTCGGTGTTCTCGCGCACGATGACCAGGTCGAC
>USLO01000025.1 GCA_900555515.1 uncultured Collinsella sp. | reverse complement strand
AACGATGGCGCGGCGAGGCCAGCTGGGACGGTCGTTCATGGAGTATTTGGATGCCATGGGACTCCTTCGCATATGGTGAGGGCGCGGCCGGGCGCGGGGCTCGGCGGCGCGGTGGTCAATTCGTGCATATCGTTCGACATTATCGCACATGCGGGCGGGTGCGTGGCAGGGGCGCTATCCTAAGATGCTATGAATGAGATTTCCAACATACATGCGTTTGAGGACGAGGATTTTCTGCACGCCTGCTTTGTGTGGGGGATGGCCGTGCTTGGCGCATTTGCCGTGTGTCTGGTGCCGGTGTTTATGCTGCTGGGCGGGCCTGCGGACTTGGATGCGGCTGACGCGGGCGGCTGGATGGCCGTCTTGGGATGGATAGTCGGCTTGGCTGCGATCTCAATGGCGTCGTTCGCCGTGCACGAGCTGGTGCACGGTGTGTTTTTTAAGCTGCTGGCGCCTGCGGGCGCGCGGGTGACCTTTGGGGCGAATCGCGAGACGGCGATGATCTATGCCTGCGCCGAGGGCGTTGTGTATTCGCGCCGGCGGTACATGGTGGTTTGCCTGGCGCCGACGGTTGTTGTGACGTCGGCGTTTGCCCTGGGGTTTGCGTTTTCGGGCTATCCGCTGCTGTGCTACCTGGCGACCGGCTTGCATTTATCGGGTTGCGTGGGCGATTGGTATTACGTGCGGACCATTTTGCGCGACCGCCGCATTGTCGCCTGCGAGGACACGTCCTTCGGCGTGCGCTTTTTCGGGTGAGGAGATGTCGATGAAGCCGTTGTTGTTGCACGCCTGCTGTGCGCCGTGCTCTCTTGAGCCGGTCCGCCTGCTGCGCGAGGAAGGGTTTGAGCCCACAATCTGCTGGACCAACCCCAATATTCAGCCGCACGATGAATGGCAGCGGCGTTTGGACGAGCTGCGCCGGTGGTGTGCCGATGGCGACATCGAGCTTATCGAGGCGGGGGAGGACCGGGAGCGCTGGGAGGCCGGCGTGGCCCCGCTGGGCGCCGATCGACCCCGTCGCTGTCGCGCGTGCTATGCCCTGCGCTTGGCCGAGGCATGTCGTGTGGCCCAGGAACGCGGGTTTGAGTCTGTGGGCACGACGCTCGCCGTCTCGCCGTATCAGTTGTTCGAAACCTGCAATGATGTGTTGGAGCGTCTGGCTGCCGCCCGCGGTCTCACTCCGGTGATTCGCGATTTTCGTCCGTATTACCCCGAGGCGACACGTCGTTCGCGCGAGCTGGGTATGTATCGGCAGAATTACTGCGGCTGCCGATTCTCGGCCGTCGAGGCGGCCATGGACCGCGCCCGCATCCGCGACGAGCGCAAAGCCGCCAAAAAGTAGTTCATTTGGGACGTCAGCCTGCTAGGATGTAGAGCGGACTTTAGCTATATAAGGAGTATCCGACGTGTCTATGCGTACCGATGATTTTGACTACAACCTTCCCGAGGAACTGATTGCCCAAGCTCCTGCCGAGCCGCGCGACTCCTGCCGCCTTCTGGTGGTGGATCGCAAGGGCTCCCAGGCGGGAACGCCGCTGGAGCACGGCGGTACCGTTGAGCACCGCATCTTCCGCGACATCATCGACTATATCGAGCCGGGCGACGTGCTCGTCATCAACCAGACGCGCGTGATGCCGGCTCGCCTGATCGGTCGCAAAGCCGGCTCGGGCGGCGTGGTCGAGACTCTGCTGCTCAAGCGCCGCGAGGACGTGGATCCGCTGGGCCATGTTTGGGAGTGCTTGGTCAAGCCGGGCAAGCGCCTGAAGCCCGGTGCTCATATTGAGTATCGCGCCGGTGGCGCCCATGCGCCCGAGGGGGCTCCCGTGGTGCTGACGGCCGAGGTCGTCGACTTTGTCACCGATAGCCGCGGCGGCCGTCTGGTGCGTTTTGAGCCGGCCGGTTGCAATGCCGCCGGCGACCCGCGCACGCTCGACGAGGCCATCCACGCTGCCGGCCACGTGCCGCTGCCGCCCTACATTACCGATTACGAGGGCGATCCCGAGAAGTACCAGACCGTCTACGCCATGAAGGAGGAGCACTCGGCTGCCGCTCCTACGGCGGGTCTGCACTTCACGCCCGAGCTCATGGCCGCTATCGAGGCCAAGGGTGCGAAGTTTGCCGCCGTCGAGCTCGAGGTGGGTATCGATACCTTCCGTCTGGTGGAGGAGGACGACCCCACGCAGCACGTGATGCACACCGAGCGCTACCACGTGTCGCAGGAGGTTGTCGATGCCGTGCACAAGGCCAAGGCCGAGGGTCATCGTGTGATCGCCGTCGGCACCACCGCGGTGCGCTCGCTCGAGAGCGCGTTTGACGCGGACGCGCCGGTGTCCGATCCGGCTGTGACGGCGCGCTATTTTGAGGGCCGCGAGGACGGGGCCGACACGCTCGGCCGCGGCGACATCGTGGTGCGCGAGAACGCGACAACGCAGCTCTACCTTATGCCCGGCTCGACCTATCACGTGGTCGACGCGTTGATCACGAACTTCCACGTGCCGCGCTCTACACTCATGATGCTTGTGAGCGCGCTTGCCACCCGCGACCAGATCATGGATGCCTACGCCGCCGCCATCGAAGAGCGTTACCGCTTCTTCAGCTTTGGCGACGCGATGCTCATTCAGTAGGTTACGGCGTTTTACAAACGCCGTAACCGGTCGACGCTGCAAACCCGCCAGAGCGGCAATCTGCCTTTCAACTTCGGCGGCATGACCAGGAAGATTCCGCCGTTCTGCCGAACGGCGGACCGGGCGACGCTGCGCGGGCCGCATTTGGACAATCTGACGTTCAACTTCAAGGGCGCGACCAGAAGGTCAGCGCCCTTTCGTTTCACGTCACCTTGTCTCAAATGCGGCCCGCTCGCTGTCCGTCCTCTACCTGCGGCGTTGTCTTGCTCCGGACGCGGCAGTTAGGGACGTTCCTTTTCTGCCGGCAGTTTGGGACACTCCTTGTAGTCATTGGGGACGTTCTTAAATGACTACTTGCTCGCGAACAGCCAGACTAGGATGATCGCCAGGATTGCGGCGACGATGCAGACGATGGCGCCGGTGAATTTGATGCGTGAGTCGCGGGTACGCTCGCGCACCGCGTCCTCGGTGGCTTCGAGCTGGGTAACCTCTCGCTCGGTCTCGGCGTGTTCGGCTTTGTCTCGGGCCAAGGATCCTGCAAGCGACTCAGTAATCTCTGGGTGGTCGTGTACTTCGTTCGCCTGTTCGATGATCGACTGCGCATGTGCGGCATCTGCTTGGGCGTTGGCGATGCTCTGCTCTTGGTCGCGGCGTGCCTTGTCCTCGGCGGCGATCTTCTCGCGCAGTTCGCGCTGGCGCGTTGCAGCGGCGGTTTTTGCGGTCTGCAGCTCGTCGCGCGCGGCATCGGCCTCTGCCGTCACGGCTTGGTGCGCGCGTTTGGCTTCGGCAATGGGGGCCTGCGCCTGTTCGACGGCCTGCTCGGCTGCGGCAAGCGAGTGTTCAAGGTCGGCGGTGATACGCGGGATATCTTCTTCGGCTTTACGCAGGGCATCTGCCGTGTCGGAGATCTGCATCGAGAGCTCGCTGGTGCGCACCGTATAGTTGGCGGGATTTGCCGAGGGATTGCGTTGCAGCTCGGCATACTCATGACGCAGTGTCTCGAGCTGGGCGCGCGTGGCATCGACGGTTTGTTGTGCGGCGGCAATGCCGGCGTCTCGCTCGGCCTGCACCTTGTCGCGGATGCGCTTGGAATCCTCAAGACGGCGAACGAGGCGGTTGCCGGTCTCGCGCGAGCTCGCCTCGCGGGCCTCCACGGCATCGAGCGCGGCCTTCAGGCGGAGCTCGGTCGCGTCATCCTCTGTCTTCATTTGTTCGAGCTGACCCTTGAGCTCTGCTACTTTGGAAGCATGGACATCGCGATCGATTTCGGCTGCCGCAGCGGTCTTTTGCGCCGTGGCGATCGCCTGGCGCTGGTCGGCGACGATCTGGTCGTAGCGGCCTGCGATATCCTGGCGCGTCTCGAGTTCCTCGGCCTGATCGGCAATGCGTTGCTCAAGTTCGGCCAGGTGGGCGCGGGCATCGGCAAGTGCCTTTTTCGCGGCGTTCATCTCGCGCATGGCCGAGGCACCCTGGGCGATAAAGGTGCCCACGGCGTTCGCAGTGTTCGAGACAGCGGTCCCCAGATCGCGGCTCGCGGCGGGGGATTGCGGGGCGGTCGGGCGAGCGGTGTCGGCAGCGTCCGCATCGGCAGCCTGCGGCGCGGCGATATTGCCGGTACCGCCCTCGACCACAGAAAAGCCTGCTGCGTGCGGATCGACCGCATCGGCGCCGATCGTGGGGTGCTCGAGCTGCAGAAACGATGGCATGGTGCTGCCCTGGTCGGCAACCGGAGTCTCGCCGGGCACAAAGGTCGAGGCCGCCTCGGCGGCCTCCTCTTCCTCGGCATCAATATCGGCATCGGCGACGGCGTCTTTCATCGCTTTGACAGCATCCATCATGGAGTCCATGACGGCATCGAGCTCTTCTTCCGAAGACACCTCGATGGGGCCCGCTGCTTGCGGGGCGTCGTCCTGTACGGGGGCGTCGTCCTGAGCGGGCGCATCGTCGTTTTGCTCATCGACGTTTTCTGATTCGGGGGTTTCCGCCGTAGCGCTTTCGTCCAAGATGGGGCCGTCGACGCCGGTACCATCGCAGGTCACAGCGTCAGTATCTGCGGTGACGTCTGCGGGATCATCAATATGCTCTTGAGTCTGGGGGTCCAGCTCGTCTGTCATAGGCATGTGCTCCTCATCGTTGTTTGTCACCCTATGATAAAGTCTCGCGCCGACTTCCCGCGCGCCGCAGCAAAGTTTCAAAACGTGTTCGATGGCTCGTTTGGCTGACAAAAATTCGGCCTCTTTTCCAGTTCGTGCTTGACAATCCCTTCGCCGAACGACGTGGTGCCGTTCGCCTACCGCGGTCTTTTATTTTCGCTTGAACACGCTAAAGTTGCATCTCAGCTTTTGGCGCGTGAAGTTGGATACGCGCAGTCGGCGGGCGTGCCCGTCGCGATTTGAAAGGACTTTGTATGGGACTTTTCACTGGTAAGACCGTGATCGTCACCGGCGGCGGCAAGGCCACGCTTAAGGACGGCTCCGCTGGTTCCATCGGCTACGGCATCGATATCGCATTTGCCAAGGAGGGCGCGAACCTCGTCATCACCGGCCGCAACGTCGCCAAGCTCGAGGCTGCCAAGGAATCCCTCGAGGCCGAGTACGGCGTCAAGGTTCTGCCTGTTCAGGCCGATGTCTCGGCTGGCCAGGACAACGAGGCCGTCGTCCAGAACGTCATCGACAAGGCCATTGAGGAGTTCGGCCGCATCGACGCCGTCGTCAACAATGCTCAGGCCAGCGCCTCGGGCGTGACCATCGCCGATCACACCATGGACCAGTTTAACCTGGCCATTTACTCCGGTCTGTATGCTACCTATCTGTACATGCAGAAGGCCTATCCGCACCTGAAGGAGACCAAGGGCTCCGTGGTCAACTTTGCCTCGGGCGCCGGCCTGTTTGGCAACTATGGCCAGTGCAGCTATGCTGCCGCCAAGGAGGGCATTCGCGGCCTGACCCGCGTTGCCGCCAACGAGTGGGGCAAGGACGGCATCAACGTCAATATCGTTTGCCCGCTTGCTTGGACCGCTGCACTCGAGAACTTCCAGGATGCTTATCCCGAGGCGTTCAAGGCCAACGTCCACATGCCGCCGGCGGGTCACTACGGCGACGTCGAGAAGGAAATCGGCCGCGTTGTCGTTCAGCTCTGCGGTCCCGACTTTAAGTACATGAACGGCGAGACCGTCACCCTCGAGGGTGGCATGGGCCAGCGGCCTTAGGGGTTACGCGGTTTTACCAAACCGCGTAACGGCTCGACGCTGCGCGGTCACCAGGGCGACAACTTGTCATTCAAAGAGGGTGGCATGACCAGAAGGTCTATGCCGCCCTCTTTTCATGCCAATTTGTTCGCCCTGGCGACCGCTCGCTGGCGTTGCCAGAGCATCGGCGTTGCCTTGGCTGTTGGAAATGATCCCAATGACTATGACCCCTTTGCACCAGTTTCTGTCGAGTCGGTGCTCCTTGCGGGTTGCCCGTATAATGGTTTGCGTATGAACCGCAACCAAGGAGTTCCAGTTTATGGACCAGAGCCTTTTTAAATTCGACCTGATCGCCGAGGACCCGACGACGCACGCGCGTGCCGGCGTGTTGCACACCCCGCACGGTGACATCGAGACACCGATTTTTATGCCCGTGGGCACCAAGGCAAACGTCAAGGGCATTCCTACCGAGACCGTTAAGCAACTCGGTGCGCAGATCGTGCTCGCCAACACCTACCACCTGTCCATGCGTCCCGGCGAGGACACCATCGCCGAGCTGGGCGGACTGCACAAGTTTATGAACTGGCATGGCCCCATTCTTACCGATTCGGGTGGCTTCCAGGTGTTCAGCCACAATGACGCCGTCAAGCTCACCGACGAGGGCGTGCGCTTTATCGTCAACGATTACGACGGCCGCCACGTGTTCTGGACGCCCGAGGACAACATGGAAATCGCCATGAAGCTCGGCTCCGACATCTGCATGCAGCTCGATCAGTGCCCCGGCTATCCTGCCACGCGCGCCTACGTTGAGCGCGCCGTTGAGCTGTCAAGCATGTGGGCCGAGCGCTGCTACAAGGCTCACACCCGCGATGACCAGGCACTCTTTGGCATCGTCCAGGGCGGCATGCATCTGGACCTGCGCCTGCGATCGCTGCGCCACCTGGAGGAGTGCGGCGACTTCCCCGGCTACGGCATCGGTGGCTACTCGGTGGGCGAGGACCACGAGACCATGTTCGAGACGCTGGCGCCGCTGGTTTCCGAGTACATGCCCAAGCACAAGCCGCGCTACCTGATGGGCGTCGGCAACCCCACCACGCTCGTGCGCGGCGTTGGCGTGGGCATCGACATGTTCGACTGCGTGCTGCCGACGCGCACCGGCCGCATGGGTACGGCGTTCTCCAGTGAAGGTCGCCTTAACTTCCGCAATGCGCGCTTTGCGCACGACGACGGCCCCATCGACCCCACCTGCACCTGCCCGGTGTGCACGGGCGGCTACAGCCGCGCGCTCATCCGTCACATGGTCACGCAGAAGGAGATGCTCGGCGGTATTCTGCTGTCGATGCACAACATCTACTACCTGCTCAACCTTATGCAGCGTGCCCGCCAGGCCATTATTGAAGGCCGCTACGGCGCGTTTGTGAGCGACTGGATGAACAGTCCTGCGGCGGTGGACTACTAAGAGCGGCGCGGGCGCTTGCAGAGCGCGGGCAACGGCAAGGGGCGAGCGGCGGCCGGTCGTCACATTTGCTGACACCGGCCGCACGACCGCTGACCGATAGCTTGCAAGCACTTGATGCATCGTGGGTACCATACCGAATAGTTGATGTTCGGGCGGGTGTTTGGCGCATGGCGTCGACCCCGCCCGTTTTTCTTTTTCTCGATAGGAGCACCCATGATTAAGAACGAGAATGTCGAGGGCGAGCCTGCCTACGACGAGACGTACCGCCGCGGTCCCGTGGTCATGCGCGGCCCCATGATTCCTAAGGACAACACCTACGCCAACCTGCTGGCACCCGAGGAGTCGACCGACTGGCTGCATGCCGATCCATGGCGCGTACTGCGCATCCAGGCCGAGTTTGTCGACGGCTTTGGCGCGCTTGCCGAGCTCGGACCTGCGGTGACCATCTTCGGTAGCGCCCGCACGCCCAAGACCGATCCGCTCTACAAGGCGGCGCGCACCGTCGGGCGCAAGATTGCCCAGCGCGGCGTGGCGGTCATCACCGGTGGCGGCCCCGGCATCATGGAAGCGGCCAACAGGGGAGCGGCGAGTGTCAATGGCAAGTCAGTTGGCCTGGGCATTGAATTGCCGCACGAGCATGGGCTCAACAAATACGTGAACCTCGGCATGGACTTCCGTTACTTCTTTGTGCGCAAGACCATGTTCGTCAAATACAGCTCGGGCGCCATCGTGTTTCCCGGAGGCTTTGGTACGCTCGACGAGATGTTCGAGGTGCTCACGCTGGTGCAGACGCACAAGGTCAAGCGCATGCCCCTCGTTTTGGTGGGCACCGAGTACTGGCAGGGCCTGTTCGACTGGCTCAACGGCCCGGTGATGGACGCCGGTATGATCAGTCCGCTCGATCCCGAGCTCGTACACATCACCGACGACCTCAACGAAGCCGTCGACATTGCCCTGAGTGGGCTGATATAGGGTAGGTAAAATGGGACGGGGCTAAAAAGACTGGTCTGAAACGTTTGATGCCAGTCTTTAGCCCCGTCCCAAATGAACTGCTTCTAAGTTGCGGTGAAATAGAGACTGATTGGCGGCTGATAAGCCAAAAACAGTCCCTATTTCACCGCAACTGATGTGGACGTCCCTAGCGAGTTGTCTGGTAGCGGGGGCAGTAGCTGATGGCGATGGCGTCGACGCCTACGTGGGTCGCGATGGTGCAGCCGATGGGGCCGGTGCCGGCGTCTACGTAGTCCTGGCCCGCGAGCGCCTCGTTGACGAGCTCCTGCTCCTCGGCGGCACCGGTCGTGAGCACGCGCACGCTCGAGCCCGGATGCTCGGCCAAAAACGCGAGGCAATCTGCCATGGTGTTGGCGACGATGCGCCTGGCGCCGCGACCCTTCTTGATGGCCTTGATCTCGCCCGACTGCCACTCCGGCGAAACGGCCAGGCGAATGTTGAGCATCTGCGTCAGCTGGCCGGCGAGCTTGGGGGCGCGACCGTTTTTGACCAGGTTCTCGAGCGTGCGGGGAATCAGCAGCAGGTGGGCGTCGGGCAGGGTTGCGCGGATCTGAGCCTCGGTCTCGTCTAGGCTGCGGCCGTCCTCGCGCATGGCGAGCGCGTACTCAACCAACAGACCCTCGGCGCCCGAGCCGGTGCGCGAGTCGATGCAGTGCACGTCGAGCTCGTGGGTATCGGCGACCAGGCATGCATTGGAATAGCAGGCGGACCACTCGCTGCACAGCGAGATAAAGATCGCGCTATCGTGGCCGTCGGCGAGCACACGGTCAAAGAGCGCCTTGAACTCGCCGGCGCTCGGCTGCGAGGTGTGCGGCAGCTGCTCGGAGCCGGCCATGCGGGCGACGTACTCCTGGGCGGTGATCTGTACCTGGTCGAGCAGGTCCTCGCCTTCGATAATCACATGCAGCGGAATCACGTAAATGCCGAGCTCTTGGGCGCGGGCGGGGGAGATGTCCGACGTGGAGTCGGTTATGATGGCAAAAGACATAATTGCACCTTTCGTTGGGGCGTTTACATGCCGCCTTCTGAGAGCAAAGTGCGACAAGTATAGTAGAGTCGTTCCGCATTACTAGGTTCAATTGTTGAATAGTCAACAGTTTGAAGTGTCGGTGTGGAAATCATCAACTGGGGAAGAGGGATGCCGATGGAGGCACTGGAGATATGCAGGCGGCCGGTCGTGCTGTTTGATTTCGATGGAACGGTGGCCGATACGGGTCGGGCGGTGATGGCCTCGACGCGCAAGACGCTCGCCGCGCGCGGGTTTTCGGAAGCGCAGATGGGTGACCTGCGCCGTATGATCGGGCCGCCCCTGTGGAAGAGCTTTCACGACTTTTATGGCTTCTCGCGCGAGGAGTCGCTTGTGGTGGCCGACGAGTACCGTGCCTTCTTCGATGAGCTGGGACCGGAAGAGTATCCCGTGTTCGACGGAATCCCCGCGCTGCTTGATGGCTTGGCGGCACAGGGTCATCGCATGGCCGTCGCGACGTCGCGCATGGAGGCAAAGTGTGTCAGCATGGTGCATGAGCTGGGGCTTTCTCAATTTGAGGCGGTGGTTGGCATGAATCCGCCGCGGGGGCGCGAGACCAAGGCCGATTCGGTCCGCGATGCGTTGGCGGCCTTGGGTGCGGTCGCGGACGAGGCCGTGATGATCGGCGACCGCTTTAACGACGTTGAGGGCGCGCACGCGATGGGCGTACCGTGCATCGGCATTTATTCGGGTGCGGCGGCGCCGGGGGAGCACGAGGCGGCGGGCGCCGATGCGGTGGTGCACTCGGTGGCTGAGCTTGCTAAACTTTTCGCTATATAAGTATTTGATATGAGGGGCGGGCACGCTCGCCGCTCATTGGTAAGGAGGTCGTCCATGAATCAGGTGGAGCAGAGCGTTACCGAGTATGTCGACGAGGTCTGGGAAGATGTCGTCGCCGATATCGAACAGCTGGTTAGCTATCCGTCCGTGGCCGTTGCCGCCGATGCGGAGCCTGGCGCGCCGTTTGGCCGCCCGGTCCGTGACGCGCTCGATTGCGCGCTCGGCATCGCGCAAAAGCTCGGCTATCAGACGAGCGACGACGAGGGCTATGTGGGAATCGCCGATATCCCGGGCCGCGGCGACAAGCAGCTCGCGACTATCTGCCACGTGGACGTGGTTCCCGCCGGCCCTGGCTGGAACACCGATCCGTTCGCGATGGGGCGTCGCGAGGGCTGGTTGCTCGGTCGCGGCGTGATCGACGACAAGGGCCCGGCAGTGCTGTCGCTTTATGCCGGCGCGTACCTGCTCAAGCACGGCATTGTTCCGCGCTACACCTTCCGCGCGCTGCTGGGCTGCGATGAGGAAGTGGGCATGTCCGACGTTCACCATTATTTGGAGAACCACGCGAACCCCGACTTTCTGTTTACGCCTGATGCCGAGTTCCCGGTCTGCAATGCCGAGAAGGGCCAGTTTGGGGCGACGTTCGTGAGTTCCAAGATTGACGGCGGGCGCATTGTGTCCTGGAGCGGTGCCGAGGCGAGCAACGCCATTCCGTCGCAGTCTATCTGCGAGCTCGCGATTGCCGCCGATGAGCTGCCGGCGCCGGTCGAGAACGCCGACCGCCTGGAGATCACGGCGCTTGATAATGGCCATGCGCAGATTTTCGCCCACGGTATTGGCGGCCACGCTTCGATGCCTGAGGGCACCATCAACGCCGTCGGCCTGATCGTGGCGTATCTGCGCGAGGCCGAGGACGCGTTTGGTGCACGCGACGAGCGCCTGCTGACGCCTGCCGAGCACGAGTTCGTCAAGTTCCTGGCCTTTGTGCATTCGGATGCCTATGGCCGCGGCCTGGGTATCGATGCGACGAGTCCGGCGTTTGGCCCGCTTACCTGCAACGCTGGCGTCATTCGCGTGGCGGATGGCCATATTGAGCAGGTCATCGACGTGCGCTTCCCCGACAGCACGAGTGCCGATACCATTTGCGAACAGCTCGAGCCGCTCGTCGGCCGCTTTGGCGTGACGTACCAGCTGGGTCGTGCCAAGGTGCCGTTCTCGGTCTCTGCCGATGATCCGGCCGTGAAGGCGCTGATTGACACCTATAACGAGTTTACGGGTAAGCATGCCGAGCCTTTTGCCATGGGCGGCGGCACGTACGCGCGCAACTTTGCCCGCGCCGTCTCGTTTGGCCCTGAGGAGACCGGCCTGGAGCTGCCCGCGTGGGGCGGCCAGATGCACGGCCCCAACGAGTGTGCCAACGAGGAACAGCTCAAGCAAGCGCTCAAGATCTATATTGTTGCGATCTTAAGGCTCAACGAGCTCGAACTTTAAGGTTGCGGCGTTTTGCCAATCTAAGTTGCGGTGGAATAGTTCCTAGAATCGGCTGCCTAACAGCCAAACAGGAACTATTTCACCGCAACTTCTTTTTTTATCGGTGTAAAAGGCGGGCCATGCATGTCAGCTGGATTGTTATTCGTTTGTAAAGCCCTGCCGCGCTTGCGGTAAGGGTTTATCAAATGCCCGTAAGAAACCGCAGTTGGCGCGGGTGCTGCCCGGTCGGGGTCGTATCTTTCCAAACAGCAAAGCGGGCAGGGTGCCCGCGAGTCGCATGTACGAAAGGAAGATCATGCTCGATCAGGCTTATTCTCGTCGTCAGTTCCTCGGCCTCGCTGGTGGTTTTGCCAGCATCGTCGGTCTCGGTCTCGTTGGTTGCGGCGGCTCCGGCGCATCCGACGCCGCCGACAAGGGTAGCGCCGCTGCTACTGCCGAGTCCGTCTCCGGCGAGGTGACCTACGACGGTGCCTCCTCGTTCCAGGCTCTCGTCGAGGCTGCTGCCGAGAAGTTCATGGATGCCAACCCCGACGTCTCCATCTCCGGCTCGGGCAACGGTTCGGGCAAGGGTCTGACCGCTGTCGCCGCTGGCACCGTCACCATCGGTAACTCCGACGTCTTCGCCGAGACCAAGCTCGAGGCCGACCAGGTCAAGAATCTCGTCGACCACGAGGTCGCCGTCGTTGGCATGGGTCCCGTCGTCTCCAAGAACGTGACGGTCGACGACCTGTCCCTCGAGCAGCTCAAGGGTATCTTCTCCGGCCAGATCACCAACTGGAAGGAGGTCGGCGGCGACGACGTCAAGATCGTCGTTCTCAACCGCAAGGCTGGCTCCGGCACCCGTGCCACCTTCGAGGCCGCCGTTTTTGGCGACGAGGCCGTCGACTTTAAGGGCGACGCCGAGCTCGACAAGTCCGGCGATGTCCAGACTCAGATGGGCAGTACCGACAACGCCATCTCCTACCTCGACTTCTCGCACTTCGATGACTCCAAGTTCAACGCCATCAAGGTCGAGGGCGTCGAGCCCAAGAGCAAGAACGTCACCGACGACTCCTTCAAGATCTGGGCGACCGAGCACATGTACTGCTCCAAGGACGCCGACGAGGCCACCAAGGCCTTCCTGGAGTTTATGCTCTCCGACGACGTCCAGGGCAAGCTCGTCGAGGAGCAGGGCTTCATCCCCGTCTCTGCCATGAAGGTCGTCAAGGACGCCAGCGGCAAGGTCTCCGCTAAATAAGTAATCGCCCCGGAAAGGTTTGCAATGGCAAAACAGCTGCCAAAGCGCGACCTTGAGAACGTGGGCCTGGGCGTCACGGGCGCGTGCGTTGCGCTCGTGACGCTTGTCGTTGCCGCGCTCATCTTTATGGTCGCCCAAAAGGGCCTCTCGGCTTTTATCAAGGACGGCGTCTCGGTCGTCGAGTTCTTCACCGGCACCAAGTGGGACCTGGCCAACACGGCCAAAAACGGCCTGCCCTACACCGGCGCCCTGCCCCTGATCGTCACCTCGTTTGCGGTCATGGTGCTCTCCACGCTCATCGCGCTGCCCATCGCCATCGGCTCTGCCATCTTTGCGGTCGAGATCCAGCCTAAGTTTGGTTCCAAGGTTTTTCAGCCGCTTATTGAGCTTTTGACCGGTATTCCCTCGGTCGTCTTTGGCTTGATCGGCTTTCACGTTGTCGTCGGTCTTATGAAGAGCGTTTTCCACGTGAGCACGGGCCTGGGCATCTTGCCCGGCGCCATCGTGCTGGCGGTCATGATTCTGCCGACGATGACCACGCTTTCGGTCGATGGCCTGCGCGCCGTGCCCGACGGCTACCGCCAGGGCTCGCTCGCGCTGGGCTACACCCGCTGGCAGACCATCTGGCACGTGGTGCTCAAGTCCGCCATGCCGTCGCTCATGACCGCGGTTATCTTGGGCATGACCCGCGCCTTTGGCGAGACGCTCGCCGTGCGCATGGTCATCGGCGGCATCGAGGCCATGCCGACGTCGCTGCTGTCGCCGGCTTCGACCATCACCACCACGCTCACCACGTCCATGGCAGTCTATGCCGAGGGCTCGGCCCAAGACGATGTTCTGTGGGCGCTCGGCCTGCTGCTGATGGGCATGAGTCTCATCTTCATCCTGATCATCCACCTTATCGGCCGCAAGGGGGCGAAGGCTCGTGGCTAGCACGCGTATCCACATCGACGAGGCGAGGCTCGGGCGTGTCCAAAAGCAGGACCGCTTCGCCACGGGCGTGCTGACGGCAATCGTCGCCATTGTCATGCTCATCGTTGTTTCCATGGTGGCCTACATCCTGTTCGAGGGCATCTCGACGCTGTTCCAACCGGGCTTCCTCACGCAGCCCGCGCGCGCCAACGGAACCCAGGGCGGCGTGCTCTACCAGCTGTTCGACTCGTTCTACCTGCTGCTGATCACCCTGATCATCTCGGTGCCCATCAGCCTCGGCGGCGCGGTCTTCCTGGTTGAGTACGCGCCGGACGGCCCCGTCCGCGACATCGCCTCCACCGCCATCGAGACGCTATCCTCGCTGCCTTCCATCGTCGTCGGCATGTTCGGCTTTCTGGTGTTCTCGGTGCAGCTGGGCTGGAAGTACTCCATCATCTCCGGCGCCGTCGCGCTCACCATGTTCAACATCCCCATCCTGGTGCGCGTGATCCAACAGGCGCTCGAGGACGTGCCGCAGGCCCAGCGCGATGCGTGTCTGGCTATGGGCCTCACCCGCTGGGAAGCCACGCTGCACATCCTGATCCCCGAGGCCATGCCCGCCATCGTGACCGGCATCGTGCTTTCGGCCGGCCGTGTCTTTGGCGAGGCCGCAGCATTGCTCTTTACCTCGGGTATGAGCTCGCCGGTTCGCCTGAACTTCTTGAGCTTCAACCTGTCGAGCCCCACCTGCGCCTGGAACGTGTTCCGCCCCGGTGAGTCGCTCGCCGTGCACATTTACAAGATCTATGGCGAGGGCAGCCCCGAGGCCCAGCAGATCGTCTGGGGCACCGCGGCGCTGTTGATGATTTGCGTGCTGCTGTTTAACGTGGTCGCCCGTATCGTGGGCAAGCAACTGGCAAGGAAGATGACGGCCGAATGAGCGAGATGAAAGCAACGCCCGCAACCGAAGCGGCCACGTCCGAGACCCAGGACTTTTTGTCGAGCGTGGGGGAGAGCGAGAAGCGCGTGCGCGTGAGCGGCAAGGCCGTGAGC
>USLO01000024.1 GCA_900555515.1 uncultured Collinsella sp. | reverse complement strand
ACCAAGAAGGGCGCGCGTTGCTCAGTTGAGAACCTGCTCAAGCGCGTGCTCAAAGGCAAGCCGGTCGGCCACATCACACCGGCGGTGGATATCTACAACACGATTTCGTTGACTTATGCGCTGCCCGTTGGCGGCGAGGACCTGCATGCGATTGAGGGAGATCTTCGCTTGAAGGTGACCGATGGTGGCGATGCGTTCTTGCCGCTTGGCGAGGAGGCGGACGATCCGACGCTGCCCGGCGAGCTCGCCTACATCGACGATGCGGGCGCTGTGTGCCGCTGCTGGAACTGGCGCGACGGCGTCCGCACGGCGCTGTCCGATAATTCGGCCGATGCGTTCCTGGCGATTGAGTGCGTGGAGTCCGAGCGGATGGGGGATTGCCAGGCTGCGATCGATCGCTTAGCCGAGCTGCTTGAGCGCTATCTGGGAGCGACGGTTGTCGTTAAGACGCTTGTGACTCGCGACAATCCCTGCGTGGAGCTGTAGCGGCGCCTAGAACCTATTGATGCCCCAAACCACCACAAAGGTGCCTGTCCCCTTTGTGGTGGTTTTTATGTTGATGGGTTAACAAATGGGGTATTTGGGTACGGGTGTCGCCTTATGCGACTAAGATGTTTACCCGTAAGCATTATGCAAGCGAAAGGCGGTCGTCTCCCATGCAGCAGAACGACGAGACACGTTTCGAGGACTTTGTCGGACTGATCAGCGGGCTCTACAAGGAGATTCAGCGCATTAAGACATCCGAGGGCGCAAGGCTGGGCCTCAAGGGCTCCGACGTTATGTGCCTTTACTATCTTGAGCGCAGCAAGGACGGCCTGACTGGCGCTGACCTGGCTCGCATGGCAGGCGTGACCCGCGCCGCCGTCTCGCGTACGCTCGCGCATCTGGAGGAGGGCGGCTACGTCGAGGTCGACGATTCGGGCGATGCCGCCGTTAAGTATCGTGCTCCGGTGCGCCTGACCGCTCTGGGCGGCGAGAGCATGAGCGAAGCGGACCGCATCATTCGCGAGGTGCTCGATACCACCGGTAAGGCTATGGGTGTGGAGCAGCGCGAGCAGATGTATGCGTCGCTGCGCACGATTCTCAACACCCTGCGCGAGCTGTAGGGCCGCCAAGGCTTTTGCTTCCAATTAACAACTGCATAGTCCTGTTTGAGTGCGTATACCGTGCCGGGGCCTTGCTGTCAAAATTCCCTGCGCGGGACCTGCGCAAGAAAGGATTCGCTATGTCCGTCCGCATTATTACCGATTCCGCAAGCGATATGTCGCCGGTCGAGCACCCAGCACTGGCCGTTTTGCCGCTGTCCGTCACCTTTGGCACCGATGTGTACATGGATGGCATCGACATCGATCACCAGCGCTTTTACGAGATGCTCGTGGAGCGCGATGAGCTGCCCAAGACCGGCCAGGTCAACCCGTACGCGTTTTCGCAGGCGATTGCCAAGGTTCGTGAAGCCGGCGATGAGGCTGTGATTATTACCGTGGGCGCTAAGCTATCAGGCACCAATCAGAGTGCCCGTACCGCACTTGCCGAGGCGCCGGGCGGCGACGTGTACGTGGTGGATAGCAATAACGTCACTCTGGGCGAGCGTGTCCTGGTCGAGTATGCCCTGCGCCTGGTGAACGAGGGCCGTAGTGCGGCCCAGATCGCGGCGGCCGTCGAGGCCGTCCGTGACCGCGTGGTCGTCATCGGCCTGCTCGAGACGCTGGAGTACCTGGTGCGCGGCGGTCGTCTGTCTGCTGCGGCCGGCGCCGTGGGCACGCTGCTCAACGTAAAGCCTGTGGTGGCTGTCGAGGACGGTCTGATCGTGCAGCTGGGCAAGGCGCGCGGTTCCAAGAACGGCCGCAACCTGCTGAACCAAAAGGTCGAAAAGGCGGGCGGCATCGACTTTTCCATGCCGCTGGCGCTCGGCTATACGGGTCTTTCGGATGCGGTGCTCAAGAAGTATATCGAGGACAGCGCGGCACTTTGGGCTGGCCACACCGAGGGCGAGTTGCCCGTTCACACCATCGGCGCCACCATCGGTACCCACGTAGGCCCTGGCGCCGTAGCCGTAGCCTTCTTCCAGCCCGCCAACTAACTGACCTGCCATAAACCACCACAAAGGTGCCTGTCCCCTTTGCGGTGGTTTATGCTTTTCAGGGTGGAAGGGAGCGAGCAATGGCGTCTGAGGGCTTTTTTGAACGGGTGTACGAGGTGGTCGAGCAGATCCCCGAGGGGATGGTCGCCACGTATGGTCAGGTGGCGCTGCTTGCCGGTCGACCACGAAGTGCGCGGTATGTGGGGTATGCCCTGCATAGCAATCCGCGCCCCGGCGAGATTCCCTGTCACCGCGTGGTGTTTGCCGACGGGCGCATATGCGAGGGTTTTGCTTTTGGCGGTCCCGATGCTCAACGTGAGCTTTTGCTAGGGGAGGGTGTGGCGTTTAAGGACGACATGCACGTCGACCTGGCCGTCTGTCGTTGGCCTGCCGGACTCTAACAGCTCTGCCGTGGTCAAAACCACCACAAAGGTGCCTGTCCCCTTTGTGGTGGTTTTCCGTTGCAGGTTTACCTGGGCTAACTTATGGAGAAGGTGTGGCGGAGCATATTGACGCTAGAAAGTAAACCACGGTGAACTATATTGTATTCAGCAACGGAGCAGGCAATAGGCGATGAAAAAGCCTGCCCTGTTGAGTTTGATTCGCATTCCTCCCCTCTGTGCGATTCAACGGTGTACTTCGGGAACAGGCCCGCTGGCAACTAACTGCCGGCGGGCCTGTTCCTGTTTGTCGGGGGAGTGCGATGGGCGGAGCCGAACAGGTCGGGCATCAAAAAAGGCGGACGCCGTAGCGCCCGCCCTAAAGCAATCGAAAGCTCAAGCCAGCAGATCGGTCTAGTACACCATGCCCATGGCGTCCTGAACCTCTGCCAGGGTCTGATCGGCGATCTCGTTGGCGCGACGGTTGCCCTCGTGAAGGACGTCCTTCACATAGTCCAGATCGTTCTCGTAGCGCTGGCGACGCTCGCGGATCGGTGCGAAGTACTCGTTGACGGCCTCGGTCACGTACTTCTTGAGCTGGCCGGAGCCGCCCATGCCAATCTCCTCGGCAATCTCGACCTCGGAACGGCCGGTGCAGATGGCGGCCGTCGAAAGCAGGCCGGACACGCCGGGGCGGTTCTCGGGATCGAACGTGATCATGCGCTCGGAGTCGGTCTGGCTCTTCTTAATGCGCTTGGCCGTCTCCTCGGCGGTCATCGAGATGTTGATGGCGTTGCCGTAGCTCTTGCTCATCTTGCGACCGTCCAGGCCGGGCAGCAGCGGGGTCTCGGACAGCAGCGCGTCGACCTCGGGGAACACCTTGCCGTAGCGGTTGTTAAAGCGGCGGGCGATGGTGCGGGTGAGCTCGATGTGCGGCAGCTGGTCGCGGCCGACGGGCACCACATTGCCCTTGCAGAACAGGATGTCGCAGGCCTGGTGCACCGGGTAGGTGAGCAGAAGGCCGGTGAGCTCGTGCCCCGAGGCCTCCATCTCGGCCTTGACCGTGGGGTTGCGCGCCAGCTCGGCCTCGGACACCAGCGACAGGAACGGCAGCATGAGCTGGTTGGCGGCGGGCACGGCGGAGTGCGCGTAGATCATGGTCTTGTCGGGGTCGATGCCGCAGGCAAGGTAGTCCATGACCATGTTGTACACGTTGTCCTGGATGTGCTCGGTGGTGTCGCGGTCGGTGATGACCTGGTAGTCGGCGATGAGTACGTTGGTCCTGGCGCCCATGTTCTGCAGCTCCACGCGGCCCTTGAGGGTGCCAAAGTAGTGACCCAGGTGCAGACGGCCGGTGGGGCGGTCGCCGGTAAGCATGGTGAACTTCTCGGGCGTCTTGGTCAGGCCCTCGCGAATGGCGTTGCTCTTTTGCAGCGCGACTTCGTAGCTGTTCTCGTTTGGCATGATTGCTCCTAACGTTCGTTCGCAGGTTTTGATGATAGCGTGTTTATTGAGAGGGGTGGGCGTGAGTGGGTGAGGGACTGCCAGGGGCCGGCTTTCAAGTCCGCCGCGGCGTTCGCGCGAACGGCTGCCAACGCCTTGGCACATCCTCGGCAGCTTGCCCTAGAGCTTGTGGTGGCGCTCTTCTTTGCGCTCCTCGGCTGCCCGCTCCTCCTGCTTAAAGGCGGGGTCGTCGGGGGTGACGAGCTCGTCCTCGTGCGTGCGCTTGTTGTAATGGTGGCGCAGCACGGGCTCAAACAGATGAAGATGCTTGGCAAAGGCCGCCGAGCCAATGGCGAGCACGGTAAAGATGAGCACGCGCATGGGCACCTCGACCTGGTTAATCGCGGCGGCGCCGGCCGAAAGCATGATGCACCAGGCATAGATGAGCAGCACGGCCTGTTTTTGGTTGTAGCCTTCTTGGATCAGGCGGTGGTGGATGTGGCCCTTGTCGGCCTGCCCGATGCTAATGTGGGCGCGCCTGCGGCGCACGATGGCGCTAAACGTGTCGATGATGGGCACGCCGGCAACGATGAGCGGGATGATAAGCGAGGTGAGTGCGGCGGTGCGGCTCACGTTGAGCAGCGAGATGGAGCCCAGTGCAAAGCCCAGAAGCAACGACCCCGAGTCGCCCAAGAAGATGCTTGCGGGGTTGAAGTTGTAGCGCAAAAAGGCCAGACAGGCGCCAAAGAGCGCAATGGAGAGCGCAGCGGCGTCGATACGGCCCGAGAGAACGGCCATCGAAAACATGGTGAACGAGGCGATGCCGCAGATGCCCGTGGCCAAGCCGTCGAGGCCGTCGATGAGGTTAATGATGTTGGTGAATGCCACCAGATAGATCACGGTGATGGGGTAGGCGAGCCATCCGAGCATGATTTCGCCGGGGGCAAACGGGTTGACGATGACGCCGATCCGCAGGCCGCCGATACAGGCGATGAGCGCGGCGAGGACCTGTCCGGCCAGCTTTTGCTTGGGCTTGAGCTGGAAGACGTCGTCGATAGCGCCGGTCGCAAAGATGACGGTAAAGGAGAGCGCCAGCATGGGATAGCTAATGTGAAGGCGCGGGTGCGGCACCAGGACGGGTGGCCAGCCTAGGTGCCAGGTGCCTAGAATTTGCACAATGCAGGCAACGACCAGGCCCAAAAACACCGCCGTTCCGCCCAAACGCGGGATGGGCTTGGTGTTGATGCGGCGCTTAGAAGGATAGTCGACGGCATCGAGCTTAATTGCCAAGCGCTTGACCAGGGGCACCGCGAGGAAGGTCGTGATAAAGGCCGCCGCTGCCACGCATAGGTACGGTATGTAGCTCGGGGATGAAGCCATGAATCTAAAAACCGCCAAGCGTCGAAGGAAAAGGTCAGAAGAACGCCATGCGTAAAGGGCATAGCCGAACCATAATACTCGACCAAGGGGGGTGCATGTAATTGCACGCAGCGATAATCACGCGCTTACCAGATATTGGGATGTTGTCGATGGCTTGTCGGGATGCCGGCGGGGATCCATATGGACTGTAATGGCGATTTTCGGCAAAAGAAAACCACCCCCCACGTTACGAAAATGAACCCACCTAAAACAGGTGGGTGCCCTCATCGACTGTTCCAGCGTCCTTAACAACGAAGGATACCTGTACTAGGTACGACTGTGTGGGCTCCCTAAATAAACGCGACGGTTCACCCAGTTGCTCCGCGGGGGGCGGAATACCTACATCATAAAGCGGCACTTTGTCGATTCCAGTCTTGACATTACAAAAATCGTGTCGGACGATTACGGCGCCTTAGGGACGGAGCCGTCTACGCGGCCTGGCCCTTTACGTTTGAGCTGCTGAATCGTTGTTTTGGAGCATGTTTTTATGCCGACGTCGTTGACCGAACTTTTTTCGCCCGCCTGCCATTTGTGTCCGCGCCGTTGCGGTGCGGCGCGCGATGAGGGCGCGCGCGGCGTATGCGGTGCCGACGACACGCTCAGGGTGGCCCGCGCGGCGCTTCATATGTGGGAGGAGCCGCCTATCTCGGGCGAGGCTGGTTCGGGCACGATCTTCTTTAGCGGTTGCTCGCTTAAATGTATCTACTGCCAGAACCACGAGATCTCGACCGGCAATTTTGGCCTTGAGATTTCGCCTGAGCGCCTGGTCGAGATTATGCTGGAACTGCAGGACCAGGGCGCCAACAACATCAACCTGGTGACTGCGACGCATTATGCTCACCTGCTGCCGGCCGCGATTGCCGCAGCGAGGGAGCGCGGGCTGGACATCCCGATCGTTTACAACACGAGCGGCTATGAGCGGGCGAGTGCCGTAGCTGCCCTGGGTGACCTGGTTGATGTGTGGCTCACCGACTTTAAATATGCCGATGCCGGGCTTGCGCAGTCGCTCTCTCATATAAAGGACTACCCACGTGTGGCTGTGTCAGGCCTGGCTCAGATGGCGCGCGAGATCGAGCGCCGTGGGGGAGAGCTGGTGGACGAGGACGGGCTCATGAAGCGCGGCATCATCGTGCGCCATCTGGTGCTGCCGGGACATGCAGACGATTCATGCCGCGTGCTGGACCTGGTGTGGCAGACGGTGGGCGACGTGCCGATCTCGGTCATGAACCAATACACGCCCAATGCCCTCATGCGCGAACAAGGCGGCGATCTGGCGCGCGCCGTGACGCGCGAGGAGTACGAGCAGGTGCTCGACCATGCCGACGACCTGGGCTTTACGACGATGTTCTGGCAAGAGGGCGGCGCGGTAGACGAGAGCTTCACCCCGGCCTTCGACACCACCGGCGTCCTCACCAGCGCAAAGTAGTGCGTTCGTCGATGATTTTTCTGGGACGGGGATGAAAATCATCGAGAGGATCGCCTGCTCGAAAAGTTGTCAAAATAGCCGCGCCCCAAAAAGACTGGTTATTGGGCGTTGACAGTTGGCGAGCCGTAGGTAAAATATCGACTTGTCCTGGGGACGTAGCTCAGTTGGGAGAGCGCTGCCGTCGCATGGCAGAGGCCGAGGGTTCGACTCCCTTCGTCTCCACCCTTGGATTTGATAAGCCGCTGACATTGTGTCGGCGGCTTTTTTTAAAAGAAAGGGCTGAACCATGGCCGAGCTTGAGTCCCAACCATTGTCCGACGAGGAGCGCGCTGAGTTGGAAGAGCTCCGCGCTGAGAAGGCCCGCCGCGAGGCTCGGGAAGAGGCCCGTCGCGAGCGTGAGGAGCTGGCTGCCCTGCGTGCCGAGCGTGCGAAGGCCGAGGAGGTCGCCGCGAACGCCGCATCCGCGCCGGCGCCCGCGCCCGCACCCAAGCCCGCTGCTGCGAAGCCTGCACCTGCCGCGCCCAAACCTCAGCCTAAAAAGGCCGCTCGTCCCAAGTCCGTCGAGCCCAAGCCGAGCCGTGACGAGATGACCTTTGCCCAGCGCATGGTTACCTCCAAGGAGCCTACGGGCGAGAACGAGATCCCTGGCATGGCGCCGGCTCAAAAAATCATCATTGTCCTTGCCCTCATCGCGTTTGTCATCTTTATGGGCTACACGATCCTGACCAGCATAGGCCTGCTCTAACCGATTTGCATCGGGCGTCATGTCCGCATGCTCTGCTCTCGTCCAACCCTCAAATTCTGCACCACACATTCGAAAGGTCGCCCCATGGCTTTGACCGACATCTCTCATCCCACCGACATCGCAATGCTCACCGATCTGTACGAGCTCACTATGGCCCAGGGCCTGTGGGAGAGCGGCAAGGCCAATGAGCAGGGTTGTTTTACCGCGTTTTACCGCGACCATCCCTTTGGTAGCGCCTACGCCGTCATGTGCGGTACCGCCGAGCTGCCCGAGTTGGTCGAGAACCTGCGCTTTACGCCCGAGGATATCGACTACCTCGCCTCGCTCCAGGCCCCGGCCGGCGGCGCGATGTTCAAGTCCGCATTCCTCGACTACCTGCGCGATTTTCGTGCGCATGTAAACATCGACGCCGTCCCCGAGGGCGAGCTCGTCTTTCCGCGCGAGCCCATGGTGCGCGTCACCGGTCCTGCGCTGGAGTGCCAGCTGCTTGAGACGGCGCTGCTCAACATCGTCGGGTTTCAGACGCTTGTCGCCACCAAGACGGCGCGCGTGGTGCTCGCCGCTGACGGTCGCCCCGTGGCGGAGTTTGGCCTGCGCCGCGCCCAGGGTCCCGATGGCGGCCTGGCCGTTGCGCGCGCGAGCTACGTTGCCGGCTGCTCCTCTACGTCCAATGTGCTCGCCGGCCGCCGCTACGGTATTCCCGTCTTTGGCACGCATGCGCACAGCTGGGTGATGAGCTTCGATTCCGAGCTCGAGGCCTTCCGCGCCTTTGCCAAGTCGAGCCCCAAGAACTGTACACTGCTCATCGACACCTATGACGTGCGCGAGGGCTGCGAGCATGCCATTACGGTCGCCAAGGAGATGGAGGCGGTGGGCGAGCGCCTGTCGGCTATTCGCATTGACTCGGGCGATCTCGCCAAGCTCTCCAAGTATGTCCGCGGTCGTTTCGATGCCGAGGGCCTGCCCTATGTGGGGATCTCGGTTTCTAACGATCTGGATGAGTACACGATTCAGTCGCTGCTCGACCAGGGCGCGCCCATCGATAGCTTTGGCGTGGGCACCAAGCTCGCGACCTGCTACGACCAGCCGGCGCTGGGCGGCGTGTACAAGCTTTCCGCCCGCCGTGCGAGCGAGGCCGACCCGTGGACGCCGGTGGTCAAGCTCTCCGAACAGCCCTACAAGCGCACGATCCCGGGCGTGCAGCGCGTGCGCCGTTATTACGACGGCTTTGGCGGCCCGGTCTGCGACATGATCTACGACGAGGACCATCTGGTGGGGGAGGGCGCCGCGCGCGGCAATACCCTCGTGGCCGTGAATGATGCCGCCCTGGTGACCGACGTGTCGGAGCTTGAGTATCGCGAGCTGCTGGTGCCGATCGTGCGCGATGGCAGTGCAGTGGCTCCGCGTGAGAGCATCCAGGACGCGCGCGAGCGCTGTGTTTGGGCGCTCGATCATCTGGACGCAGCTTTCAAGCGCTTCCTGTACCCGCAGACCTATGTGGTGGGCATGGAGCAGGGCCTGGCTCAGGTGCGCGACGAGCTCGTGCGCAAGAACATGGCCGCGTCCTCGGCTTTCCCCTGGGCAAAATGATTCCTTGGGCGGTAGGGGCGAGTCACGCTCCCTTGGCCGCCAGCTCGGCCGTTCGCTGAACAGTTGATTGGTTTGACGTATGACGACTTCTTATAAAACGATGGTGGTAAAGATCGGTTCGTCCACGGTGGTGGGCGCCGATGGCAAGGTCAACCGCGCCTTTATCGGCGGACTTGCCGATCAAGCCGCAGCGCTGCGCAAGCTCGGCTGGCGTCTGGTCGTGGTGAGCTCGGGCGCTATTGCCTGTGGCTATCCCGTGTTGGGCTTCGACCGCAAGCCGGTCGGCGACCTTCCGAGCCTGCAGGCCTGCGCCTCGGCTGGTCAGTGCATCATCTCGTCGGCCTACGACGAGGAGTTCCATGCGCGCGACCTGCTCACCTCGCTCGTGCTGCTCACGCGTCACGACACGGCGCGTCGCACGTCCTACCTGCACGCGCGCGACGCCCTGCTGCGCCTGGTGGAGCTGGGCGTGGTGCCGGTCGTCAACGAGAACGATACCGTCACCGTCGACGAGATCAAGTTTGGCGACAACGACACACTGGCGGCGCTTGTGAGCTGCCTGGTCTCGGCCGATCTGTGCGTGACGCTCTCGGACATCGATGGCCTCTATACTGCCAATCCGCATGAGGACCCGACGGCCGAGTTTGTCCCGGTCGTGCATAAGATCGATGCCAAGATTATCGCCTCGGCGGGCGATTCTTCCACATCGGTGGGCACGGGCGGCATGATTACCAAGATCCGCGCGAGCCGCATCCTGATGACGGCGGGCATTCAGAGCGTGATTTGCTCGGGCGAAGAGCCCGATGCGCTCGTGCGCCTCGCTCGCGGCGAGAGCGTGGGCACGCTGTTCGATCCGCCGGCGGAGCGTCTGGACATCGCACCCCGCAAGCTGTGGATCGCGCTGGGCGACAAGGCGCATGGCTCGGTGACGGTCGATGATGGTGCTGCGAAGGCGCTGGTCAGCCGTGGCTCTTCCCTGCTTGCGGTGGGTATTCGCGAGGTCGATGGCCAGTTTGCCGAGGGCGATGTGCTCGATGTGTGCGATCCGAGCGGTATGGTCGTCGCCCGCGGTATCGCCGAGGCCGATTCGGACGTGTTGGAACTTGCCGCCGGCCGCCGCCAGGACCAGATCGCCAGCAACCGCCTGCTCGCTAACCTGGCCGAGAAGCCGGCGATCCATCGAGACAACTTGATTGTATTTGCATAAAGAAAGACAGCGCTGCGGATCGTTTCCCGCAGCGCTGTCTTTCTCGTGCCGGCACCTGGGGACGTTCTTTTTGTGCCGGCAGGTGGGGACTCTCTTTTGTTAGAAGATCTGACGCAGGTCTCCGCGGTTGAGGGCTTCGTCGAAGAGGCGCTTGAACACCACGCTGCCGTGCAGACCGTCGTGCTCGAACTCGTTGGTCACCCAGGCATGTGAGTTGCCCACGCGGCTGAGCGTGTCGAGCTGCAGGTCCGAATCCACGTACATGTCGTCGAAATACACCGCGGCCTGGAGCGGCACTTCGTTGCAGGCCAGGCGCTGCGGGTCGTAGATCTTGTCCCAGCTTGTGTCTTCCATCAGCAGGTCCATGGCGGGCTTGAAGGGCTTGAGCTCGGGCATCTGCTCAAACATCCACGGGAACATGGCCTCGCCGGTAAACATGAGCGGGCGCGCGAGCGTGTCGAACTCGGCACGGTGTGCCTTCTCTTCTGCCGCGGCCCAGCGAATGGGCATGGTGTCGCCGTCGGCGTAGATGAACTCCTGAAGCGTCCAGTACAGCGGATTCGTGCGCGTGTTGGTGCGCTCGAAGGCGCGCATCAAAAAGCTGTCAGATACCGAGGCGCCGCAGGTCAGCGTGCCGTCGCCGTCAACAAAAGCGTGATCGATAATCCAATGCATGCGCTCAAAGCTCGGCTTCATGCCAAAGTCGCTGCCCATAAGCTGCAGGCGCTCCACCGTCATTGGCGAGCCGTCGGGCAGCGCGGGCTTCTGCTCCTCAAGCGCATCGGCCAGGGCTGCCACGCGCTCGACGTCGGCGGGGTAGCGGTCGTAATACTGCTGCGTCTTGGCTGCCATGCGTGGGAAGGTGTGCGCGTAGACCTCGCTGGCGCTCGCCGGCACGTGCGGAATGCCGCCGCAGGTAAAGCTTGCCGCCACGCCCTCGGGGAAGAGCGACAGATAGCTCAACGTCAAAAAGCCGCCGTAGCTCTGGCCGAGCGTGACCCACGGCTTGCCGCCAAAGCCCACCAGGCGCAGGTACTCAAAATCGCGCACGATGGAGCTGGCGAGGTGGCGCTTGAGGAAGTCCGCCTGCGAGCGGGCCGCATTGGCGCCTGCTGCCTCGGCGCGATCGCCCAAGGCGGCAATCGTGCGCCCGTCCACGCAGCTACTGCGTCCGGTGCCGCGCTGGTCGGGAAGGACCACGCGGAAGTGCTTGACGGCCTCCTCGATCCAGCCGTCGCTTGTGGGCGACAGCGGACGCGGGCTCTCGCCGCCGGGGCCGCCCTGCAAAAACAGGAGCAGCGGCAGATCGTCGTTGATGCGGTCGGGCGCGCAAACCACGCGGTAGAAGAGCTTGATGCTCTCGGGCGCGCCGGCGATTGGTGCCGGCATGGCGCCGCGGCGCATGGTGCTGCCGACGGCCAGGAGCATCGGCTCCAGGCCGCGCCAGTCAAGGGGGACGTCGATGCTGTGGTCCTCGACATAAAGGCCGGGGACGTGGTACGAAGTGATGAGGGCCATGTGAGTCTTCCGTTCGTTGCGGTGTTTCGGGTTGACCAATTCTACCGCCGCGGGCGAGGCCATGCGCAAATCGGCTACCATGGTTGCAAACTTCTAGGAGAAAGGGCCGTCCATGTCGGTCGATATAGCCACGTATGTCCACGATCTTGCCGTTGCCGCCAAGGCAGCGTCGGCCTCGCTTGCCACGGCGAGCGATGAGCAGCGTCAGGAGGCCGTGCGCGCCATGGCCGCAGCACTGCGCAACGGTGTCGACTCCATCGTCGCCGCTAACGAGCTCGATATGTCCGCCGCGTGCGATGCGGGCACTTCAGCCGGTCTGCTCGACCGTCTGCTGCTGACGCCTGAGCGCGTCGAGGGCATGGCCGCCGGTTTGGAGAAGCTCGCCGAGCTGCCCGATCCCGTCGGCCGCGTGCTCGACCACCGCGTGCTTGCGAGCGGTGTGGACCTGACCCGCGTGAGCGTGCCGTTGGGCCTGGTCGCCATGGTCTACGAGGCGCGCCCCAACGTGACGGCCGACGCCGCAGGCATCTGCATCCGTACCGGCAACGCCTGCATTCTACGCGGCGGCTCGCTGGCCTATCACTCGTGTGCCATGATCGCCGAGCTGCTGGCCGATGCGCTCGAGGCCAAGGGCTTCCCGCGCGAGGCCGTGTCGATGATCGAGTCCACCGACCGCGAGGCTACCGGCGAGCTCATGAAGCTCCGCGGTATTGTCGACGTACTCATTCCGCGCGGAGGTGCAGGCCTGATCCAGCGCTGCGTGCGCGAGTCGCTTGTGCCGGTGATCGAGACGGGCACGGGCAACTGCCACATCTACGTGCATGAATCCGCCGACTTTGATAAGGCGCTCAACATTATCGTTAATGCCAAGACCCAGCGCGTAGGCGTGTGCAATGCCGCCGAGTCGCTGCTGGTCGACCGTGCTGTGGCCGATGCGTTTTTGCCTGCGGTCGTTGCCGTGCTGCACGACCACGGCGTGCTCATTCACGGCGACGAGGCAACCTGCGCCGCATGCGCCGATGCCGGGCTTGCCGAGGGTGATGACTACGTCGCCGCGACTGAGGAGGACTGGGGTCGCGAGTACCTGGCGCTCGAGATGAGCGTGAAAGTCGTGGCAAGCGAGGACGAGGCCATCGCACACATCAACCGCTACGGCACGATGCACTCCGAGGCCATCGTTGCCGAGGACACGGATGCTTGCGAGCGCTTCCTGGATGCGGTCGATGCCTCGGCCGTGTACGCCAACGCCAGCACGCGCTTCACCGACGGCGGCGAGTTTGGCCTGGGCGCCGAGATCGGCATCTCGACCCAAAAGCTCCACGCCCGCGGCCCCTTCGCCGCCGAGGCCCTCACCACCTACAAATACAAGCTCCGAGGCACCGGCCAGGTCCGCCCCTAAAGCCCTCGCAAACAATAACCACCACAAAGGGGACAGGCACCTTTGTGGTGGTTTTAGGTGGTGTGGGCGATTAAGCCTGGAAGGTATCGCGGTCGGGCGCGAAGGACTGCATGGCCGCGATGGTGCGGTCAAAGAGCTCGGTGAGCTCCCAGCCCAACATTTCGGCGCCCTGCGAAATCACGTCGCGCGAGCATCCGGCGGCAAAGCGCTTGTCCTTGAACTTCTTCTTGAGCGACTTGGTCGTAAAGTCCATAACGCTCTTGCTCGGGCGCATGATGACTGCAGCGCCGATCAGGCCGGTGAGCTCATCGCAGGCAAACAGGATCTTTTCCATCTGCAGCTCGGGTTTGGGCAGCGAGGTGTTGAAGTCCGACGTGTGCGTCTGGATGGCGCGAATGAGCTCGGGAGACGCACCTTCGCCCTCAAGAATCTCGGCAGCATAGATGGTGTGGTTCATGGGGTCGTCCTCATGCTCCTCCCAATCCAGGTCGTGCAGCAGACCGACGATGCCCCAAAACTCCTCGTTCTCGGGGTCGAACTCGCGCGCAAAGTAGCACATAGTGCCCTCGACCGTCTCGCCATGGGTGATGTGGAACGGGTCCTTGTTGTGCTCGTTGAGCAGTTCGAACGCGCGGTCGCGGGTGATTCCGGCGGTAAGCGGCTCTGCCATAGGAGACTCCTTGTGCTCGTGGGTATCGATAAGAATGAATACTACTAGAACAAGAAAACCACCACAAAGGTGCCTGTCCCCTTTGTGGTGGTTTTTGGCGCGGATGGGTTAGTTGAGGGCGGCTTGGGCTAGGCGGGCTTCGGCGGCCTCCTCGGTGACGCCCAAGGCCACGGCGAACTCCTCGATGGAGCGGCGCTTGGCCTCCTTGAGTACGCGCATGTAGTAGGAGCTGGGTTTTTTATCAGCTTCCTCGGCCTGGCGAATGCGGTGCATCATGGTCTTTGCCACGCGGACCGTCTCGGGCGCGCCCAGCTTGAGCTGCTGCTTAAAGTGTGTCTCCTCAAGCGAGCTGTTGCGCTCGGTAAAGGTGTCGCACTCCAGCTCGTCATAGTGGCTCAGCAGGTGCTCGGCATCTTGCTGAGAGATGGCGGCGTGCAGACGGTCGGCCTGCGCCACGGGGTACATGAGGATCGTCTGCGCATGTCCCTGCTTGGTCTCGAGCAACAGCATGGGCTGCGGTGTGTCGTCCCTAAAACCGACGACGGTGCAGACTCCCTGGCCCGGATGAATGACGTGTTGACCGATTGAGAACATGCTACCTCCAACTTATACGAATTTACGTATGTCTAGAATAACACGCTGACGTGCGCAAACCCGTACTTTATGCAGGAAAAGCACACAACTCTGATAGGTAAGAGTATTCGATAACAGACGCAGCTCATTCACACCTTTATGCATTTTCAACGCCTGCATAATCTGCAGGCAGACCGGCATCTTTGAGTGACTCCATACAAGCTGTAGTCATTTTTGTGCATATGCAATATCTATTAGCTTTACCCTGCGACAGTGCCCGTCGCTTGTGATAGAGTGCTACAAACTCTGGCTTTTGCCCTACGAGTGACCAAGAGCTCGGGGGCTTTAACACAAGGAGGATCTATGCCCGAGAAGATTGAAGAGCTGGTACGCGCTGC
>USLO01000023.1 GCA_900555515.1 uncultured Collinsella sp. | reverse complement strand
GCGTCCAAATTACATACGACCGAAATTATACACTTGCAGACGGCGCCTGCAGCGAGCGCATAAAAAGAGAACGCGGGACGCCCGAATCATTTCGGACGCCCCGCCCCCAAACTATCTACGAAGTAGACTAGCAGTCGATAACGTGGAGGTCATGCGGGGTCTTGGTGAAGGGCTCATAGCCGTTCTCGGTGACCACGCCGTAGTCCTCCAAACGCACGCCGCCCACTCCGGGCAGGTAGACGCCGGGCTCCATGGTAATAACCGAGCCGACCTCGATGATGTTCTTGCTGCGGTTGAAGTTGGGCAGCTCGTGGATGTCGATACCGACGCCGTGGCCCAGGCCATGGTTATAGTAATCGCCATAGCCGGCATCGCCGATGATCTTCTTGGAGAGCTTGAAGATGTCATTGCCCTCGACGCCCGGATGGATGGCGGCGACGCACTCCTCGTGCGTGCGGCGCACGAGTGCGTACAGGTCGAGCTGCTCCTGTGTGGGCTCGCCCATCACGACGGTACGAGTCATGTCGGAGCGGTAATCGCAGTAGCCCGCGCCGTAATCCATGAGAACGAAATCGCCCTTCTCGATCACGCGATCGCTCGGCACGGCATGCGGGTTGGCGGTGTTGGGACCGCTCGCCACGATGGAGCCGAAGGCAAGGCTGTCGGCGCCGTTGGCGAACATAAAGTTCTCGAGCTCGTTGCGAACCTGCTTCTCGGTCATACCAGGCTTAATAAAGCCGAGCATGTGCTGGAAGGCCGCGTCGGTGATCGACTGTGCGTGGCGCATGAGCTCGATCTCCTCTGCATCCTTGATGGCGCGCATCTTGCGGATGTCGTCATGCATCAGCGGCAGCATACAGGCAACGGAGCGGTCCTCCAGGCCACGCTGAATACCCTGGTAGAAATTAATCTGCATATCGCCCTCGACAGCACAGACGCGGCATTTGTTGGCCGCGATCTTGCCGGCGACCCAACCGGGGATGGTGCCCTCGTCCATGTCGTAGACCCAGGGGCTGCCGGCGGGCGTGTTCTCCTCAAAGCTGTTGAGGTAGCGCGAGTCGGTATGGAACAGGCACTGGTCAGCCGTAATAAACGCCGCGTGCGGGAACTCGAAGGTGTAATCGAAGACGCCCTTCACGCCCGTAAGCCAACGAAGATTGGCCTCGTCGCGCACCACGATAGCGTCGTAGCCGCGCTCAGCCATCAGGGCACGGACACGCTCGATACGACCGGCAGGACCGGCAGCAAACTCAGACATGCAGATTCCTTTCTTGTTGTCCTCAATAAAAGCGGGACGGGTCTCAATCGAGCGGCGGCATTGCGCGCGATCCGCAACCGATTGAAAACCCGTCCCTCAACATGATACGAAAGACGATGGATGTCAATAAATCTTAGAGAAGTTCCTTACGAGAAGCCAGATACGCCTGGGCATGGCGCTCGAGAACCTCGTCCTCCACGCTGGTCAAACGAATGGCGCCAAGCGCCGCGGGCAACGGCAGCATGCTACGGTTCGAGCGCGCAAACTGCTGCCTACGGAACTCCTCGATAAACGCGGTAGGCTCCAGGTCGAAGGCAAGTTCCTCGATGCCAAAGTCCTCCAGGCAGTCATCGACATCAAACACATAGTCGATATCGAAGTCGCAGGCATCGTGTGCTAGGCGTGCCTCAAAGCGCATGCCCTCGGACAAAAGCTGGTAGGCAGGGACCTGCGAAGCGGCATCGCCCAAGCAGGCGCGCAGGGTACGCTCCCCCGTCTTGCCAAAATCGAGCGCATGGCGGGCGCTCGGGTTCGTGGCCATCAGTACGTCCTTGCGGGCAGTCTGAGACCATTGGACGGCATTGACGAGCCCGACCTCCTCACCAGCGAGAATCTCGGGGACGGTCTCAGTAAACTGATTCCAGCGCGACTTGCTGCTCGAAAGCATGGTGCCAACAAGTACCGCATAGCCGAGCTTGAGGTCCTCGGGATCCGCCTCGCGAACAAGGTCGAGGTCGCACACGATCAAGCCCGGTTCGGGACGGAACGCGATGGCGGGAAGCGCATTCGCCGACGAGGCGACGAGCGGCTTCATGGTCGTCGCGACCGTGAGCATTGCATTGAGGGTCGTCGGCAGCAGCGCGCATTCGGTTCGGCCACACCACTGGTTGGCGCACCAGCTAACGACCGAGCAGGTCGTCGTGTCGCCGACGGCGACAACGAGATCGTCGCAGGTAATGCCGTTGGCAGATAGGGCGCCAAAGACGGTATCGGCATCGGCCAGCGTAGCACCGGCGGGCGAAACATCGAGGACGAGCAGCGACACGGCAAAACCGGCGTCGACCAGCGCATGCTCGACGACCTCGCCAAAACGCTCAGATGTGGCGTCGTTCCAAACCACCATCGCGCGCTTAGGCTTGCCCACGGCCGAGGCAAACATACGCGACAGCTCATCGAACGCACCCAATCCGACACGGACATCAACGCTGCGGTTTTGGAAATTGATCAGTTGACGGCGAATCATAGCAGTCCACGCTCCAAAAGCATCTCGGCACAAAGGTAGGAAACGTCCTCAAAGGACTTGTTGCGAATATCAAGGGTAATATCGGCGGCCTGGCGATACAGCGGACGACGGTGCTCAAACAGGCGCGCAGCATGCTCGGGCGAGCGGAAATCGGGTCGGGTATCGGAGCGGCGAATCTGGCGCAAAGAGTCCTCAAAGTCGCCTTCGAGGTACACGCATGTACCCATCTCGTGCATCAGTTTAATATTCACCGGCGTCTCGACGATGCCGCCCCCGCACGAAACTAACAGGCTGCGCTCACTTTGGAGCGAACGGAGCGCCGAGGTCTCGAGCTCACGAAAACGATCCTCACCCTCGGTCTCAAAAATCTCGGTTACCGACTTGCCGCAACGGCGCACGACCAGGCGGTCGGTATCGATAAAACGCCGCTTGAACATGGTGCCGACGTTACGCGCGAGCGTCGATTTGCCCGCTCCCAAAAAGCCAATAAAGAAGATATGGTCGCAGCCGTGTTTGGTGTGCTGGGACATAGCGAGACCTATTCCTCGCAGGGAAGGTCGCGCAGGGCCCGGCGCTCAAAGATACGGAAGATCTGCGTATACCACAAGTCCTGGGTTGCCTGCGGCTTGACCAGGATCGTGTCAACGCCGGCGAAGTTGCCGCTCCACACGTCCGTATAGAGCTGATCACCGATCAGCACCGCCTCGTCGGCCGTGGCGCCGAGGCGCTTAAGACCCGCCTTGAGGGCAAACGGCGCGGGCTTCATGGCGTGGCTGATGGCCTCGAGCCCCAATTCGCGTGCAGAGCTCATGACCTGGTCGCGATGCCAGTTGTTGGACACCATGCACAGCTTAAAGCCTTTGGCGCGGGCGGCATCGAGCCAAGCGGAAACCGCGGCGGGAACCTGCTCGGTGTCGCGCGGCACCAGGGTGTTATCGCGGTCGAGCAGAATGGCGCGTTTTCCGTCGGCCCATAGGGTTTCGAGGTCGATGCGATCGACCGAGGCAACGTATCGTTTGGGGCTAAAAATCCTCATGCTAATTCCAAGACTGTTGATGCTCTTCGTAGGTTTGCGAGAAATACTCCTCGTCCTGTGTAATGTAGAAATACAGGTCATCGGAGTCGGTCGGCTCAAGGGTGGCCTTGAGCGCCTCGAGCGACGGAGAGCAGATGGGCGTGGGCGGCAGGCCCTCGTGCTTATAGGTGTTATACGGGCTATCGCTCTGCAGGTCGTCGGCGGTAACCTCGCCACCGGTGACATACATCATGGTCGCATCGCTGTTGAGATAGCGCAGACCGTCGAGCTTGCCGGCAAGGCGGTTGTAAAAGACCGAGGCCACGTGCGCACGTTGATCGGCGTTGAGGCCCTCGCGCTCAACGATCGAGGCAAGGTTGACGATGTCGTAGTCGGACATCTCCACACCGTAGCGCTCCTTGATGTTGGCTTCACAGCTCGCAAAGTCAAGCGACTTGTACTCGGTCTTAAACTGATCGAGCATGGCGCGAATCACATCATCGGCCGTCGGCGAATCGCCCAGCGAATAGGTCTTGGGGAACAAGAAGCCCTCGAGCGAATCATTGGCCGCGCCCCCAAGGAAGCTATAGTCGTCCTCGTAGTTGGAGGCCTTGGCCTGGTTGAGGAAGTCTTCCTTAGAGATGCTGTCGTATGCCGCGGCCACGCGATCGGCGACCTGGTCAAACGTCAGGCCCTCAGGAATAGTCAGCGCGTTGGAGCCCGCGTTGGGGCCTTCCATGAGTTGCTGAACCACCTTAGTCGCGTCCATGAGCGTGGTGAACGAATAAGTACCGGGCTTGAGCGACATATCGGCGTTGAGCTTTTTCACCGCCGCATAGTAATCCTTGGGATTTTCGACGATATGGTTCTCGGAGAGAATCGAGGCGATCGTATCGCCCGAAGCACCGTCGGGAATGGTCACCGTAACCTGCTGACCAGCCGTGACCTTCGAATCCTCACCGACAAAGAAGCCCTTGACGGCCGGCACGACAAAGAAAACGATCGCGACAAGCGCAAGCACGGCCACCACAACGCCGATGATCATGGGAACCGGAGAACTCTTCTTTTGAGCGCCGCGACGAGCATGCGTGTTGTAGCTCGAGCGGGTCGCCGGAGCAACGCCGTGCGAACCGCGAGCGTGATGCGAATGCGATTGGGGGGCCTGTGCTCGCTGGGTAGGTGTCTGCTGCTTAAAGCGGGTACCGCCTGCAGACTGGGCCGTACGAGCAGTGGGCTGCTGACCCGTCCGTTGAGCAGGTTGGGCCGAACGAGAGGAGGACTGCACCGGGCGCGCGGCAGGCTGAGCTACGCGCTGTGTCGGCTGTGCCGGACGCTGGCCAGGCTGGGCAGGGCGCGGCACAGGCTGCCGTGTACGATTCTGCTGGCGCGGATCGGAAGCGCTAGGCATGCGAGACCTCCTCGTTTTTACGATCGAGCCACGTCTGCAAAAACAGGCTAGCGGCAATCATGTCAATCTTGCCCCTCATCTGCTTTTCGTTGAGTCCCTGCTCGCGCAAGATGCGCTTGGCCTCTTGCGAGGACAGGCGCTCATCCTCAAACTCCAGCGGAAGTTCGAGCTCGTCGGCAATCTTTTGCGCCACGGCGGCAACGCGCTCGGCCTGGGGGCCGGGCTCACCGGCCATGGTCAAGGGACGTCCGCTTACCAGGATGTCGGGCTCATAGTCCTCGACCAGGTAACGAAACGTCTTGGCCATACCGGTGACCTCGGCAGCCGGAAGCACCTTGACGGGCATCGCCATCTTGCCATCACGGCTCGAGACGGCAATGCCGATCCTGGTCTCCCCTATGTCCAGCGCGAGCGCGACCACAGCGACTTCTTAGGCGCCGAGCGCGGTCTTAGCGGCCGCGAGGGCATCGGCGATACCGGCGGCGTTCTTGCCACCGGCCTGGGCCATGTTGGGACGACCGCCACCGCGACCATCGACCAGGCCCGCGATCTGCTTGATCACGTTGCCGGCGTGGAAACCGGCCTTCACGGCGTCATCGGAACCGGCGGCGAGCAGCGCAGGCGTGCCCTTCTCGGTCACGCTGGCAACGACGCAGGCGACGGGGCCGGCGACCTTCTGGTGCACGGTATCCCAGACGTTGCGCAGGTCAGCAGCCTCAAGGCCCTGGAGCTCAGCGACAACGAGCTTGTAGCCGTTCAGCTCGACAGCACCGTCGATGGCGCTGGAAATGGCATCGGAGGAGCCACCGGTCAGCGCCTTCTTAAGCTTGTTGGACGTCTCGCGCAGCTCGGCCTGCAGGTTCTCCACGCGGGCGGGAACCTCGTCCACACGGCACTTGAGCGAAGCGGCGGCGGCGTCGACGAGCGCCAGACGGTCAGCCATGTAGTCGAGAGCGCCCTTGGAGGTCACGGCCTCGATACGGCGGACATTCGAGCCCGTGGAGGACTCGGAGATGATCTTAAACAGGCCGATCTCGGCGGTATTGGCGGCATGGGTGCCACCGCAGAGCTCGCGGGAGAACAGCTGGTCCTCGGCGCCCACGGAGACGACGCGGACGACGTCGCCGTACTTCTCGCCAAACAGGGCGACAGCGCCGGCGGCCTTGGCCTCATCGATGCCCATAACGCGGGTCACAACCGGCTTGGAAGCAAAGATCTGCTGGTTGACCAGGTCCTCGACAGCCTTGAGCTGCTCGGAAGACAGGGCCTCGAAGTGCGTGAAGTCAAAGCGCAGGTGCTCGGGCGTCACCAGCGAGCCGGCCTGGGAGACATGCTCGCCCAGGACCTGCTTAAGCGCAGCGTCGAGCAGGTGGGTGGCGGTGTGGTTGCGGCGCAGGAAACCACGGCGCTCGGCGTCGAGCGCAGCGGTCAGGGCAGCACCGACGGTCAGCGTGCCCTCGGCGACGTGCGCGACGTGGGCATACAGGCCGTTGTGGTTCTTGGTATCGGAAACGGTCAGCGCAACGCCCTCGGCGGAAAGCTTGCCGGCATCGCCCTGCTGGCCACCCATCTCGGCGTAGAACGGGGTGCGGTCGAGCACGACCTCGACATCCTCGCCGGCGGCAACGGACTCGACGGACTCGCCGTTGCGCACGATGGCGACAACCTTGGCGCCTTCGATCACATCGTTGTCGTAGCCATCGAACTCGGTCGCGGCGACCTTGTCGGAAAGCTCGACCCACACGTCGTTGAAGCTGCCCCAGGCATCGCCCTTGGCGTTGGCGCGGGCGCGGGCCTTCTGGTCCTCCATGCAAGCGGTGAAGCCGTCCATATCGACGTCGTGGCCAGCAGCGCCGGCGATCTCGACGGTCAGGTCAATGGGGAAACCAAAGGTGTCATGCAGCTTAAAGGCAACGTCGCCCGGAAGGACGGCGCCTTCGGCGAGCGCTGCCAGGGCCTCGTCAAGGTAAACGCGGCCGTTGTCGAGCGTCGTGGAGAAGCGCTCCTCCTCGGAAGCGACGATACCCTTAACGAGCGCGACGTTCTTGAGCAGCTCAGGATAGGCCCCACCCATCTGAGCGTTGACCTCGTCGATGAACTTGGTCAGGAAGGCGCCCTCGATGCCCAGCAGGCGGCCGTGGAACACGGCACGACGGAGCAGGCGGCGCAGGACGTACTCGCGGCCCTCGTTACCGGGCAGGATGCCGTCCGAGATCATAAAGTCGACGGCACGGGAGTGGTCGGCGATGATGCGCAGCGAGCGGCTGGCACCGGAGTAATCGTCGGCGTCATAGGTCTTGCCGCTGATCTTCTCGCCCAGCTTGATGAGGTGCTGCATCAGATCGCCGTCGTAGTTGGCGGTCTTGTGCTGCATGATGGCGGCCATGCGCTCCAGGCCCATGCCCGTATCGAGGTTGCGGTGCGGCAGCTCCGGCATGGAGCCGTCCTCCTGGCGGTCATACTGGGTAAAGACGAGGTTCCAGAACTCCAGGAAGCGGTCGCAATCGCAGCCGGGCTTGCAGTCGGGACTACCGCAGCCGACCTCCTCGCCCATGTCAAAGTAGATCTCGGAGCAGGGACCGCAGGGGCCAGTGGGGCCAGCGGCCCAGAAGTTGTCGTCCTCGCCCAGGCGGGAGATGTGGTCCTCGGCAACGCCCAGAGAACGCCACACGTCGTGGGTCTCGTCGTCCTCGGTAAAGACGGTAAAGTACAGGCGGTCGAGCGGCAGCTTGAACTCCTTGGTGATGAGCTCAAAGGCCCAGGCGCAAGCCTGCTGCTTGGAGACGCCGCCAAAGGAGAAGTCGCCGAGCATCTCAAAGAAGGACAGGTGACGGCCGTCCTCGCCGATGCAATCGATGTCGTTGGTGCGGACGCACTTCTGGCAGGAGATAGCGCCGATTTCCTTCATGGTCTTCTTGCCCTGGTAGTACTCCTTAAACTGGTTCATGCCGGCGTTGGCAAGCAGCAGCGAAGGATCGTCGGGGACGAGGGACGAAGAAGGATAGAGCTTAAGACCGCGCTCCTCAAAGAAGTTGAGGAACTTGGAGCGGATCTCGGCCGTAGTCATTGACGGGTAGTCAGCACTCATAGAGGGAATCTCCTCGGTTTCACATCGAAACAGTTCAAACGTAACGATATTACCATCCCACCGCGCAAGTGCAAAAAAGAGGGCCGGCACAATGCCGGCCCTTCAGCGAAATTGCATGTTAGTGCGTATGAATGTTGACTCAAATTACCCCGCTACTTGTCGTCATCGTCCATGGAGCCGTCGATGCCGGTATTGGTATCGTCGTCCGAGTTGGAATCATCGTCTTTGGCGAAGGGGTTTTTGAAGAAACCCGTGGCATCGGGCTGCAGACCAGAGAGCTTAATCCAGGGATTATCGAGCTCGGGCTTGGGCATGGCCTTGGCCTCGGGCGCAGTCTCGTTGCCGATGAGCTCGGACTCGTAGATGAAGGTGTCGTCGCCGAGCGCGTCGTAGGCGGCGACCGGGTTGCCATCGGCATCGCGGTACGGCGTGCCCTTAAACACGGCACCGTCATAGGCCACAAGCTGGCGGCCGGTCTCATTCTCGAAGTAGTACACGAAGATACCCTTGAGGGCCGCACACAGCGGGATGGCAATAATCATACCGATGGGACCCATGAGTGCTGAGCCAATAACGAGCGCCGTGAGGCTCATAATGGGATGCACCTGCACCGAGCTCTGCATGACCTTAGGCGAAATCACGTTATCGGTGACGTTTTGCGCGACCATCGTCACGATGAGCGTCCACAACGCCAACATGGGGCTGAACATGAAACCGAGCACCGTGGCGATTGCTGCGCTCACCCAAGGACCGACGACCGGAACCAAATGCATGATGCCGGTAAAGATAGCCATGAGCGCCGCATACGGATGGCCGATGATCATAAAACCGATAAAGGCGAGGAAACCACCACAGATGGACGTCACGACCATACCGCGCATGTAGCCGCCGACAGAGCGAGAAAGGATGGCGACCATAAAGCGGTACGAGGTCTCCTTCTCCTGACCGATGATGGTGCAAATCTCGTGGTGCATGCGAGGGTAGTCGCAGGCCATCCAGTACGCAAGCACCAGACCAAGGAAGATCACGAACAACTGCGAGGCCGTATTGGTGATGAGCGGGAACACACCGCGGCCAAGCTCGGCAGCGATCTGAGACACGTACTTCGATGCCACGGTAACAAGCGACGAAAGATTATCGTCCAAATACTCCTTGAGCGGCGTGTTGTTGAGCGTCTTGGCGTGCGAGATCATCTCGTTGAGATCGCCACCTGCAACACGAAGCTGCTCGGGCAGGCGGCTCAGGACTTCCATGATCTGACCAAAGAGAATCGGCGACAAGATGCAAACGACACCGACGAGCACGGCAACAACAACAATAAGCGCGATAAGCGAACCGATGCCGCGATTCACGCCATGGTGCTCGAGCCAATTGGTGATCGGGGACATCACAAAAGCAATGATGGAGCCGACGGCAAGAAACTCAATAACCGGTGCCAGGATGCCCATAAGGTTAAAGATGACAGCAGCAATAACAATGCAGCCGACAACAGCCCAAATGCGCAGCGTCAGAATGCGGGTGTCGCGCAGCACGCGATCGGTTTGTTGGGGGTGCTCACTCATGAACGAATCATCACTCCGTCGGGGTCGATCTTGTCCTGAATCTTCTTAAGCGTGCGGCGCAGCAGACGCGAAACCTGCACCTGAGAAATACCCAGTTTCTTGGCGATCTCGATCTGGGTCATGCCCTTCACAAATCGCAGCTCAATCACCTCGCGCTCGCGCGGCGAGAAATCACGGATGGCTTCCTCGATCACTAGGCGGTCATCGGTAAAGTCGAGCTCGTTGTCGTCGTCGGCGTAACGGTCGAGAATCGAAGGGGCATCGTCGGAATCGGACGCACCAGGAGCCTCGATGGGCACCGAGGTATAGGCCGAAGACGATTCCATAGCCTCGAGGACCTCATCGACAGTCACATCTAGATACTCAGCGATCTCCTCAACCTTGGGCGAACGCTGCAGCTCGTTGGTAAGTTTGTCAGTAGCCTGGTTGACCTTGGCCGAGAGCTCCTGCAGACGACGCGGTACGCGCACGCTCCAGCCCTTGTCGCGGAAATGGCGTTTGATCTCGCCCAGGATAGTGGGTGTCGCAAACGTCGTGAACTCGAGTCCGCGCTCGGGATCAAAGCGGTCGATAGCCTTGAGCAGGCCCAAATAGCCAACCTGCATCAGATCATCGAGCGGCTCGCCGCGGTTCTTAAATTTGTTGGCAAGAAACCTTACCAGGTTCATGTGGGACATGACGAGCTGCTCGCGTGCGTCCGGGTCACCGGTCTCTTTATAGCGACGAAACAGCTCGCGGGTTTTCTCCTTGTCCCAAGCGGTCTTACCGCTCCGGGAACGTTCGGTCATATTAGATATCCGCCTTGAGGTCGAGGGAAAGCGTCAGGGGCGCCGCAGTCTTTTCGTAGGAATCGCACACGCTCGCCAAAATGAGCTCGGCATACACAGCGGCCTGGTCATCCTCGTCGACGGTGGCCTGGTCACCAAAGGTAAAGGTCATGCCAACGTGAGATTCGTCGACATCGAATTTGATCGAGATGTCATCGGAATCAACAGCCGTGCAGCCGAAAATAAATGCTTCCTCGGCAGCCATACGAATGTCCTCGATGCGATCGACGGACATGGAGCAGAGCGCACCGACATTTGCCGCCGTCATGCGCACAAGGCGCGCCAGACGCGGGTCGCCGGCAACGGTCAGCGTAATGGGGCAAGTTGCTTCGCTACTCATCGCAGGACTCCTCGGTGGTCTCGGCGGGCGTGTAGGTGTAATACTGGGCTGCTTTAGCAGCAGGCTTCTGCGCATCATTGTCACCAGCAGCGACATCGTCCCCGGCTTCGCCAATCAGGACACGCTCGGTCGGCTGCTCGGCTTCTTCGGCAGCGGAAAGCTTGCGCTCAGCGTCGGCCGCGGGAGCCTTCACCTTGTTAAAGAGTTTCTGCACGGCACCGGCGGCAGAATCGGTCACGCTCGACACGGCGTTGCTGGCTTCGGCCATACTGCCCGTGACCTCGGAAATGTCGCGAACGACGGCCTCAACCTCAACGAGGTTGGACGTCAGGGCGTCAACGGCGGTCTTGCTCGACTTAAGGAGCGGCTCCATCTGGGCAAGTGCCGGTGTAAGCTCGTCGACAGCGCCGTCGAGTTTTGCCACCACCGGCTGCGCCTCGGCGATGGTGTTGTTGAGGTCGGTTACAGTCTTATCGAGCGAGTCGACAACGGTGCGGGTCTTGCGCAGGGTGAGCGCAAGCTCAACGATAGCCCACACGCCGGCAACGGCGAGCAGCAGCAAGGCAATTTGAATGGGACTCATACAAGCCTCCCGGAAAAATCGAAATACAGACGCTTTTCATGGTACCCCAAAGGGGACCGAACATGCCAAGAGCAGCAACGTGGGACAAAATTATCAGCAGCTACTTCGGTGCATTCCCGCTGCGGTCGCGCTCGCTTTGCTCTACGCGCCACTCTTCCCAGCCGCGCCCGGCAGGCTGCCAGAACGCACCGCGCTCCAGCCCCTCGGGCAAATAGCGCTGATCGACCCAGCCTTCGGGATAATCGTGCGGGTATTTATACACACCGTAGTCGTCGCTGCCTGGGCGATGGCGATCGCGCAGATAACTCGGCACCTCGCGAAGCCCACTAGAATGGATATCGGCCAGCGCCGCATCAATCGAAGCCTCACACGCGTTGGATTTAGGGGCCAAACACACATAGAGTGCAGCCTGAGCCAGGTTAATGCGGCACTCGGGATAGCCAATGACCTCGGCAGACTTAAACGCGGCATGCGCCACCAAAAGCGCCTGCGGGTCGGCGTTGCCAACATCCTCAGAAGCCTGAATCATAATACGGCGAGCGATAAACTTGGGATCCTCCCCCGCATCAATCATGCGCGCGAGCCAATAGATCGTGGCATCGGGGTCGCTACCGCGCATGGACTTAATAAACGCACTGATGATGTCGTAGTGCATGTCACCGTTTTTGTCATACGAAAATCCACGACGCGGGTTGGCGATCTTCACGTCATCCACGGTGATGGGATAGCGCTCCCCCGCCGCGGGCGCTGGCGTTCCCTCGGTATCGGGACGCGTGACGGCAATCTCGCTCGCAAGTTCGAGCGTCGTGAGCGCCGAGCGAGCGTCACCCGCTGCCAGCGTGCAGATGGTCTTAACCGTATCCTCATCGGCCGAGAACTTGCCGTTCAAACCCTGCGGCGCCTCGAGCGCACGCTCGATCAGCGTGGCGATATCCTCGTCTTTAAGATGCTCAAGCTCCACCACGCGACCGCGCGAGAGCAATGCCGAGTTGACCTCGAAGTACGGATTCTCCGTCGTGGCGCCAATCATAATGACGGTACGGTTCTCAACCGCATGCAGCAAGGCATCCTGCTGAGACTTGGAGAAGCGGTGAATCTCGTCGATAAACAGGATGGTGCGGCGGTCGTACGTATTCAGGCGCGTCTTGGCCTCGTCAATCACGCGGCGAAGATCCTTTACGGTACCCGTCACGGCGCTGACCTCGACAAACTCGCTCTTGGTATGGTTGGCGATAATGTGGGCCAGCGTCGTCTTACCCGTACCGGCCGGCCCGTACAGAATCACGCTCGAAAGCACGTCGTGCTCGATCGCGGCACGCAACCATGAGCCCTTACCGACGGCCTTTTGCTGGCCCACGTACTCGTCGAGCGAATTGGGTCGCATGCGCACCGCGAGCGGCGCATTTTTAAAGGAACGCTCGCGCGTCGAGGCAGAAAAAAGGTCGTCCATAGCCATCCCGTGCATCAATCAAAAACGTTTTCAACTAACCAGTATACCGAAAGGATACGAACTACCGTTCGTTAATATAGGTACGATGCGGAAACTTTAGACCCGGGAAAAGCTTGCTCGTCAGTTCGCAGAAATAACCGTCCGTCATGCTCGCGATATAATCCACCACGGCTTGATCCTTGTTCTCCTGCCAGGCATAGGTGCGATCGTAGTAGGAAAGCTGCTGCTCAATGCGCGAAATATGGTGCTTAAAGATGTAAGAGGACTCGTCACCACTGTTTAGATCCCGCAGGCAACGGTCGTAGAGCTTTTCGAACGCCTCGCGCAGCTCCACCTCGGAATCGCCTTCGATACCGCCCTTGCTATAGATCTTCTCGTAGTTCTCGCGCTTGGCTCGGCGGATTTCCTCAAACAGGTCCTCGCTCATCTCGATGCGCGGCTTACCATAGCTGTGCTCAACGATATCGATGGAAGCGTGCGTAAGGATCCAGCTGTTGTAGGCACCGCCCCGGCCATCATCAAAAGCGTCGGGTGACAGCAGGCCCGCCGCGATCGCATCCTGACGGTCACGACCGACGTAGGCAAGAATATCCGAGATGCGAACGACGCAGCCCTCGAGCGTCATGGGACGCAGATGCCCAATGGCGCCATAGCCCGTGGCGATGCAGTCCTCGACCACCTGATCGAACTGGTCAAAGGAGCCCATATCCGAAAGCTCAAACACACGCTGCTCATATTCGCCGTTGTGGCATAGCACGCCATCGAGCGTCTGAAGCGACACGTTACGGCCGTACAGCGCATCGAGCACACGGACCGACTGCACGTTATGGAAAAAGTAACGACCCGTGCGCTCGTGGTAAATATCATTGAGGAATCGCTCACCGGCATGGCCAAAGGGCGTGTGTCCCAAGTCGTGGCCCAGGCCAATCGCCTCGATCAGATCGCAGTTGAGCCCCAGGGCGCGACCGATATCGCGCGCAATGCGCGAGACAAGCTGCACGTGCAAACCGCGGCGCGACAGATCATCATTGCTACGGAAGCTAAAGACCTGCGTTTTGCCTGCATAACGCGTGTACGCAGGAAGATGAAGAATCTTTTCGGTATCGCGCATAAATGCCGGACGCATAAGCGTGCCTTTGTCGGCAGCGCGATCAATACGACGAATGACCTGATCGTCGTTGCAACGATACGGGTTAACATAGCCCGAAGCACGATCGGTGGCAATGCGCTCGACAAGTTCGGGCGACAACGCCGAGGGAATACGGTCCATGCGCGCCTTAATGACGGCCGTTTCTTGAATAGTTGCCATGGCATGCTCCTTAAGAAGGATGCGCAATCGGTTACAAAGTGCAGCCCACGACCTCGATTATGGCAAAAATCGGCACTAAAAACGGGAGCAATGGCAGGGAGCGCGATTTTGTGAAGAGACAGGAGAGGGCCAGGGCCAGGAGTGCGACGGCAAATGCAACGATGCCACCCATAGGGTCGAGCGTGCAGAGCGCGAAGAGCGCCTTGGCATCCCCCATGCCGATGCCCGGGATTTGGCGAAGACGACGCCAGAGGGACTCAGTCAGCACGAGAGCAAGATACACAATGACGGCAAGACCCGCGTGGTCAAGCGCTGTGTTCAAACCGAGGTCGAGCCAAACACCCGCCAACGCCGCCACGGCACATGCGCCGGCAAGCCCATTGGGAAACCGTCGCTCTCGGGCATCAATTGCCATGCCGGCAAAGATGCAAATCCAAAACGGGATATAGACCATCGGACGCCTCCTCGAGCTGCATCGCAAAAGCAAAAACCACCGCAAAGGTGCCTGTCCCCTTTGCGGTGGTTTTGGTGGTGGTTATTTGGCGCCTTGCATGACCTCGTCAAGGGTAACGTTGACGGCGTGCTGCGTCGGCACCCAGTCGACCTTCAGGAACAACGCGGCCACCGTGATGGGGATATAGCTGAACATAAAGATCGGGAAGGTAAACAGGTTAGTCACCAGACGCCACTTTTGCGCGCAGTGAATGTGCTTGTACTCAAAGATAGTCGTGAGCAGCGCCAGGATAAAGAAGGTCTGGTACATCATCACGAAGGTCATAATGAGCGAGGCGGCACAAGCCTGCATCTCGAC
>USLO01000022.1 GCA_900555515.1 uncultured Collinsella sp. | reverse complement strand
CCGGCGATCCGCTCTTGGGCGCTGCACGTGTGGGAGCGCTGCTGGGCCTTTATCAAGAAGGCCGGCACGGTCATCTTTGCGTCCACTGTCGTCGTTTGGTTCCTCTCCAACTTTGGTAGCTATAACGGTTCCTTTGGCTTCCTGCCTGCGATGGACGGCATCCCCGAGGAGTTCATGGACTACTCCGTGCTTGCCATGCTCGGCAACCTGGTCGCCTGGATCTTCGCCCCGCTCGGCTTTAGCACCTGGCAGGCAACTGCGCTGACCGTCTCGGGCCTTGTCGCTAAGGAGAACGTCGTCGCCACCGCCGGCTCGCTGCTGTCGGTTGCCGACGCCGCCGAGACCGACCCGAGCCTGTGGACCGCGTTTGCCGGCATGTTCCCGACTATGGGCGCCTGCGTTGCCTTTGGCGCGTTCAACCTGCTGTGCGCCCCGTGCTTTGCCGCCATGGGCACTATCCGCAACCAGATGGACTCCGGCAAGTGGACCGCGATTGCCATCGGCTACGAGTGCGCCTTTGCTTGGGTGATCGGCCTGTTCATCAACCAGTTCTACAACCTGCTGGTCCTTGGGCAGTTTGGTATCTGGACGGTTGTGGCCATCGTGCTGCTGGTTGCGATGCTCTTCCAGATCTTCCGTCCCATGCCTAAGCATGTATGGACCGACGAGGACGAGACCAACACTGCTTCCGCCGCAGTTTCCGCTTAACTCCGAATAAGGACGAGCCCCTTTCCACGAGCCCGGGTGTCCCAGCGACACTCGGGCTTTTTGGTGCAATGGGGTCAGGTTTGTTTGCGCCAATCTTAGGAGATGTGGCGTTTCCGCAGATAAAACCGACCAAAATAAACCTGTCCCTTTTTGGTAGGTGGAGAATGGGGTAAAGTAAGTGGTGGTTAACTAGAGGAGGCTTGCTATGGCACCTATCGATATTGTTGTACTGGCTGTTATCGGCATTGCGTTTGCCGCCGTGTGCGTGCGCATCTACCGTAAGGGCACCTGCGCCGACTGCGCTCAGGGTGGCGTTTGCACGGGGCATTGCTCCAACAAAAAGACGTGCGCCGCACTTAAGGGCGTAGACAAAATCGCCGAAGACTTGGGCCGCGGCATCAAGTAAGGCCCGACATCCAGGCGCTAAGCTCGCCGTCGAAGGCATGATTGCCTACCTGGGCCTCTAACTCCATCCCGTCCATCAGTTGCGGTGAAATAGTTCCTGTTTGGCGCGCCAAACGCCTCATTCAGGAACTATTCCACCGCAATTTTTTGTGGGGTGGGCTAGAGACGCTGCATGCGGTACCCGACACCCATGTGCGTCTGAATCATCTTGGGGTGAGAGGGGTCTGCCTCGATCTTCTTGCGCAGGGTGCGCATGAACACGCGCAGGCTCGCCAAATCGCTGTCCCAGCTCGTACCCCATATCTCGCGGGTGATGAACGTGTGGGTGAGCACCTTGTCGACGTTTTTCGCCAGAAGGACGAGCAATTTGTACTCGGTTGGGGTGAGCGAGAGCTCGCGTCCGTCTTTCGTCGCGTATCCCGCGGCGTAGTCGATATGCAGCGGACCGTTGTCGAACGTGCTCGCTTCTGTCGACTCACTCGACGCCATCGAGGAGCGCCTCAAATTCGCACGGACGCGCGCGAGCAACTCATCCACAGAAAAGGGCTTGGTGAGGTAGTCGTCTGCCCCTGCGTCAAGTGCTGCAATCTTGTCGGAATCTTCGGTGCGCGCCGAAATGACGATAATGGGGACTGCCGACCAGCTTCGGATCTTCGTGATGACCTCGATACCGTCAATGTCGGGAAGGCCGAGGTCGAGCATGATGAGGCTGGGTCCGTGCGACACCGCATCCATGATGGCGGCCTGGCCGTCGCAAACCTTGCTCACGACATAACCGTGGAGGTCAAGCGCGGTCGAAACGAGGTTTTGAACGGTCAGGTCATCTTCGACCAGGAGGATGCGTGGCTTAGCGGCATTATTCATGAATCTCGATCTCCTCGGCGGGCAGGGTAAAACGGAAGACGGCCCCATGGGGGTGGTTGTCGCGAACTTCGATGACGCCGCCATGCGCCTCCACGATGGAGCGGCAGAGCGACAGCCCAAGGCCGATGCTTCGACGCGAATCCACGGGCCGCGTATTGCTTGAGGTGAAGAAGCGCTCAAAGATATGAGGCTTGTCGCAGTCTGCCACACCTGGCCCATCGTCTGCGACGTCCACCACGACGAATGCACCCTCGCGACGTGCGCTGATGGTGACAGTCGAGTCCTCGGGCGTGTATTTGAAGGCGTTCATGATGAGATTCGTAAGCACCTGCATGATGAGATGGACGTCGATGCGTACCAGCAGGATGTCGTCAGTGTGCTCGATGGTGACGGCGCGTCCATGCGATGCTTGGGTGACATGGCTGAGGGCGGCCTCGATGACCTCGTCGATGAGCTCGGATGTGAAGTTGAGGCGAATGGTGCCGTCCTCGACGCGTGTGATGGCGAGGAGGTTCTCCACGGTATCGATAAGCCAGAGGGAGTCGTCGTAGATGGCATCGGCGAGATCGCAGCGTTGTTCGAGGCTGAGCTTCTCGTCGCTCTTCCGAAGGATTGCCGCAGATCCGGATATAGCCGTGAGAGGTGTCCTCAAATCATGGCCGATGGAGCGCAAAAGGTTGGCGCGCAGCTGCTCGTTTTTCGCCAAGACCGCAGCCTCTTCGCGCTCTTGCGCCGCCCGGTCGCTTTCGAGCGCCAAGGCGCATTCACCTACGATAGATAGGACGATCGAATGCTCGAAGGCTTCGATCTCGCGCCCCTCCAGGGCGATGCCGATGACACCGAATACCTTGTCGCCGGTGCGAACCGCGAGGTAGAGACAGCGCGCCTCAGGCAGGGTCCGCGTGCTTGCGCCCGCGCGCTTGTTGTTGGTGTAGGTCCAGGTTGCAACGGCGCGCTCGTAGTCGGTGAACAGCGACGCGGATCGGTTTTCGGTGCCAGCGGACTCATAGAGCGCCTTGCCGAGCGTGCCGTGTTCGGCGGGGTAGAAGACCACGTCGAGTTTTAGCAGTTTGACGAGTTGGTTCATGGCGACGCGGGCGCACTCCTCCGCGCTATGGGCTTGCTGTAAGAGCTGGTTCGTTTCGAGGAGTACGCGCGTTTTGAATGCGTTCTCGGCGGAGGTACGGGCATTGTCGGCGATGCGCGCAGTTAACTCGCCGGCGACCATAGCGGTAGCGAACATGATGCCGAACGTGACCAGATAGCTTCGGTCGTAGCTGGCGAGCGAAAACAGAGGCGTTACGAAGCAGAAGTTGTAAAGCACTACAGAGAGCACGCTCGATACGATCGTGCAGATACGCCCCGTCGTGGTGACGGCGGTCAGCAGGGCCGTGAGGATGTAGAGGGATATGATGCTGGAATCGGCAAATCCCAGATGGCGGAAAGCCGTGCCGATCGCCGTGGCGACAAGAGAGAGGGCCAGCGTGCGAAGCACGTTGCGGCTGCTGGGCGGCTGTAGGGCGAGCGCATGGCGGCGTCCTTTGGGTCGGGAGGGCGGAGTCGACTGGTCTGGAATGATGTAAATGTCGAGGTTCGGGGCGAATGTTATGAGCTGTTCTACGAGAGATTTGCGGCCAAAGAGGGCCTGACGGACGCTGCTGTGCTCGCCCGTGCGCCCCATGACGATCTTCGAAATACCCGACAGGCGCGCGAACTCGGAGATCTGAAACGCGACGTCGTCGCCATAGACGGTTTCCATATGTGCTCCGAGCTGCTCGGCTAGGGCGATATTGGCTGCAAGCTTGGCGCGCTCATTATCGCTCATGGCTTGCGTGCGCGGGCTCTCTACGAACAGGGCGACGAGCTCGCTGCGAAACGCATTCGCCATGCGTGCGGCGGCACGGACGATGCGGGGATTGGTCGGTGCCGGGGAGACGCAGACTAAGATACGCTCCCTGGTGTAGTAGTCACGGTTTCCCAGCACGCGTGCGGCGTCTGTGAGGTGGCCGGTGCGATCGGCGCAGCGGCGCAGCGCGATTTCTCGGAGTGCGGTGAGGTTTTCGACGGTAAAAAAATGCTGTTGCGCTCGGTCGGCTTGTGCGGGACGGTAGACGAGGCCGGCGCGAAGGCGCTCAAGTAGGTCTTCGGGCTCTATGTCGACGAGCTCGACCTGGTCGGCATCATCGAAGATACGGTCGGGGATTCGTTCGCTCACGACAACGCCGGTGATGGATGCAACCATGTCGTTTAGGCTCTCGATATGCTGAACGTTTACGGTCGTATAGACGTCGATGCCCGCATGTAGAAGTTCCTCGACGTCTTGATAGCGTTTGTCGTGGCGAGACCCCGGCGCATTCGTATGGGCGAGCTCGTCGACAAGGATGAGCTGAGGGGCGCGCTCGATAGCCGCATCTAGATCGAACTCGCTGAGCGCAATGCCGCTGTGCTCGATGAGTTTACAGGGCACGTTCTCAAGCCCTTGTGCAAGATGGGCAGTTGCCGGACGTTCGTGCGGCTCGATGTATCCCGCGACGACGTCGACACCTCGCCGCTTGGCGGCGTGGGCGGCTTGAAGCATCGCATAGGTTTTGCCTGCGCCAGCAGCGTAGCCAAAGAAAATCTTGAGGTGTCCCCGGCTGGTTCGAGCGTCATCGGCGGCCTCGTCTTTCTCAATTGCCTTGAGGATGAGGTCTGGATTGACGCGAGTGTCCGATGCGTCGCGCTGCATAGCGTAGCCTTTCTGAAACGTTGTCCATGCGTGCATACGCGGTGAGGACGCCACTGCATGCTCGCGAGGTCGAGTATAGGCGCACTGCAGCCGCAATAGTGCTTTCTACCTGCATCTTTACGGCATCTTAAGGTTGTGAGCCCCAGCCCTCACGCCTCTTTAATCCCTAGAAGCGTTTACTGTCCCCAGGCGCTTGCGAGAGCAGGCGTCCGAGACATCGGACCGCGCGTGAAAGGGGCGGTAAATGAACATTCTCATTCCCATCATCGGAGTCGTCTGCATTGGACTCCTTATCTATTACATCTACATTCTGATGAGGAGTGATTCGTAAACTATGGACGCTGCGATTCAGTACATCTTGTACTTTGCCGTGCTCGTCGTCCTGGCCGTTCCGCTCGGTCGGTTCATGGCCCATATCATGGATGGTGAGCATACGTTCCTGTCGCCTGTGATTGCTCCTGTGGAGCGTGGTGTCTATCGTCTGCTTCGCATCGACGCGGCAGAGCAGATGGGGTGTAGGCGCTATCTGGCGAGCGTGCTGGTCTTTTCGGGGATCGGCCTCGTGGCTCTTGTGGCACTCCAGGTGTTTCAGTCCTTCTTGCCAGGCAATCCCCAGCACCTGCCGGGCGTGTCATGGGACCTGTCGTTCAATACGGCTGCTTCCTTCATAACCAACACCAACTGGCAGTCCTACTCCGGTGAGACCACCCTGTCCTACCTTGTGCAGTTCATGGGTCTCACCGTGCAGAACTTCGTTTCCGCCGGCACCGGTATCGCGGTCATGTTCGCGCTGATCCGCGGCTTCCGTCAGGTCAAGGAGCAGGGTCTGGGTTCCTTCTGGGTCGACCTCACCCGCACCGTCCTGTATGTGCTCATCCCGCTGAACCTCGTGTTCGGCATCTGCCTGGCTGCCGGTGGCGTCATCTCCAACTTCCAGTCGGCTCAGAAGGCTGAGCTCGTAGAACCCGTCGCTGTCCAGCCTAATGCAGACGGCGGCTGGAGCGTCATCGACGGCGCCCAGATCGAGGACGACACGGTCAAGGTCGACGGCAAGGTTGTCGAGGGCGCGCGCGTGGTCACCGAGCAGTTTTTGCCCCAGGGTCCTGCGGCCAGCCAGGTTGCCATCAAACAGTCCGGCACCAACGGCGGCGGCTTCTTTGGCGCGAACTCTGCGCATCCGTATGAGAACCCCAGTGCCTTCACCAACATCATCGAGATGACCAGCCTGCTGCTGATCCCGGCCGCCTGTTGCTTCACCTTCGGTGTCGGCGTCAAAAACACCAAGCAGGGCAAGGCCATCTTTGCCGCCATGTTCATCCTGCTGGTGATCTTCACCGGCATCATCGCCCTCAACGAGCATGCGGGCACCCCGCAGCTGGCAGATGGCGGCGCGGTCAACATCGAGATGACCGATGGCCAGGCTGGCGGCAACATGGAGGGCAAGGAGAGCCGCTTTGGCATCGCCTCCTCTTCCACCTGGTCCGCTTTCACGACGGCTGCTTCCAACGGCTCGGTTAACTCCATGCACGACTCCTACACCCCGCTGGGCGGTTTTGTCCAGATGCTCCAGATGGCTCTGGGCGAGGTCGTCTTCGGCGGCGTGGGCTGCGGCCTGTACGGCATGATCGGCTTCGCCATCCTCACAGTGTTCATCGCCGGCCTTATGGTCGGCCGCACGCCCGAGTTCCTGGGCAAGAAGATCGAGCCGGGCGAGATGCGCTGGGCAGTTGTCCTGTGCCTGGCAACTCCGTTTGCCATTCTGGTGTGCTCGGCCATCGCCTGCATGGTGCCCGGTCTTGCCGACCAGCTCAACAATGGTGGCGCGCACGGCTTCTCTGAGGTGCTGTATGCCTTCACCTCATGCGGCGGCAACAACGGCTCGGCGTTTGCAGGCATGAACTGCAACATTCCCTGGATCAACGTCATGCTCGGCCTCGAGATGCTGTTCGCCCGCTTCATGCCCATCATCGGTACGCTGGCTATCGCCGGCTCGCTGGCCAAGAAGGGTAAGGTCGCCGAGAGCGCCGGTACCCTGTCTACCACCAACGGCATGTTCGTATTCCTGCTCGTGTTCATCGTTCTGCTGATCGGTGCCCTGAGCTTCTTCCCAGCCCTGGCGCTTGGCCCCGTTGCCGAGTTCTTCCAGATGATTGCGTAAAGGAGGGCGCAGATTTATGACTATGCAAAAAGACATGATGGGCCGCGCGGTCCGCGACTCGTTTGCCAAACTGGATCCTCGCGTCCAGATTCAAAACCCGGTCATGTTCCTGGTGTGGCTTTCCGCCGTCATGACCTCCGTCCTGGCCGTCGCTTCCATCTTCGGTGTGCAGGACGCGGGTGTGCCCACCTACTATGTGGTCGCCATCGCGGTCATCCTGTGGCTCACCGACCTGTTCTCGAACTTCGCCGAGGCGCTTGCCGAGGGCCGCGGTAAGGCCCAGGCCGATTCCCTGCGTGCGGCCAAGAAGGATGTCGAGGCCCATCGCATCGAGTCCGTTGAGGACAAGGAGCACTTCACCGTCGTTCCTGGCACCGAGCTCACGCGCGGCGACCTGGTGATCGTACGCGCCGGCGAGCAGATTCCCGGCGACGGCGACGTCATCGAGGGCGCTGCCTCCGTTGACGAGTCCGCCATCACCGGCGAGTCCGCCCCCGTGGTCCGCGAGGCCGGCGGCGACCGCTCTGCCGTTACCGGCGGTACCACGGTGCTGTCCGACTGGATCATCGTCAAGATCTCCAGTGAGCCCGGCCAGAGCTTCCTGGACAAGATGATCGCGATGGTCGAGGGTGCCGCGCGCAAGAAGACCCCTAACGAGATCGCTCTGGAGATCTTCCTGGTGGCCCTCTCCATCGTCTTTATCCTGGTCACGCTGGCCCTGTATTGTTACTCCTGCTTTTCGGTCGGTCTTAACGACATGGTCAACCCCACGGCCGTGACCACGCTCGTGGCGCTGCTCGTGTGCCTGGCTCCCACTACCATCGGCGCCCTTCTGTCCGCCATCGGCATCGCCGGCATGAGCCGTCTGAACGAGGCCAACGTGCTGGCCATGTCCGGCCGCGCCATCGAGGCCGCCGGCGACGTCGACATCCTCATGCTCGACAAGACCGGCACCATCACCCTGGGTAACCGCCAAGCCGCCGAGTTCATTCCGGTCGACGGCGTCGATCCCGCGGAGCTGGCCGATGCCGCCCAGCTTTCCTCGCTGGCCGACGAGACCCCCGAGGGCCGTTCCATTGTCGTGCTCGCCAAGGAGCAGTTCGGTCTGCGCGGCCGCACGCTCGAGGATAAGGGTATGGAGTTCATCCCGTTCACCGCGGCAACGCGTATGTCCGGCGTGAACTACGAGGGCAATGAGATCCGCAAGGGCGCTGCCGATTCCGTGCGCACCTATGTGGAGGCAGCCGGCGGCGTGTTCTCCCAGGAGTGCGACGAGGCCGTCGAGCGCATCGCCAAGGCCGGCGGCACCCCGCTGGTCGTGACCAAGAACTGCCGCGTGCTGGGCGTTGTGTACCTCAAGGACATCATCAAGTCCGGCGTTAAGGAGAAGTTCGCCGACCTGCGCAAGATGGGCATCAAGACCATCATGGTGACGGGCGACAACCCGCTCACCGCCGCGGCAATCGCCGCCGAGGCCGGCGTTGACGACTTCCTGGCCGAGGCCACCCCTGAAGGCAAGCTCGAGAAGATCCGCGAGTTCCAGCGTGAGGGCCACCTGGTCGCCATGACCGGCGACGGCACCAACGACGCTCCCGCTCTGGCCCAGGCCGACGTCGCCGTGGCCATGAACACGGGCACCCAGGCTGCCAAGGAGGCCGGCAACATGGTTGACCTCGACTCCAGCCCCACCAAGCTCATCGAGGTCGTGCGTATTGGCAAGCAGCTGCTCATGACCCGCGGTTCGCTCACGACCTTCTCGGTGGCCAACGACATGGCGAAGTACTTCGCTATCATCCCGGCCCTGTTCTCGCCGATCTACCCGGGCCTTGGCGCGCTCAACATCCTCGGCCTGGCAAGCCCACTGTCCGCGGTTCTTTCGGCCATCATCTATAACGCTCTCGTTATTGTCGCGCTGATCCCGGCTGCGCTGAAGGGCGTTAAGTACCGCGAGGTCCCGTCCGGACAGCTGCTGACCCACAACCTGCTCGTGTGGGGTCTGGGCGGCATCGTTGCCCCGTTCGTATTCATCAAGCTCATCGACATGCTGCTCGCGTTCTGCGGCATTATGTAAGTGGAGGTTTGTATGTTCAAAGGTGTTGCATCGCGCGCACTGGGCGTGTTCGCGCTGTTTACCGTTGTCTGCGGCTTGGGCTATACGCTCGTCGTGACCGGCATCGCCCAGGTTGCGTTCCCGTATCAGGCGAATGGTTCGCTCATTACGGTCGACGGCAAGGTTGTGGGCTCCGAGCTCATCGGCCAGAACTTCGAGGACGAGGACCACATGTGGGGCCGCATCCAGAACGTGTCAATTGTCGAAGGCGAAGACGGCGAGCTCATGGCGTATGGTGCCCCGTCCAACCTGTCCCCGGCGAGTGAGGAGTATCGGCAGCTTGTGGACGCGCGCGTGAAGAAGATCCGCGCTGCCAACCCCGATGCCGATATGGATGCTGTGCCCGTCGACCTGGTGACGTGTTCGGGGTCCGGCCTCGACCCGGAGATCTCTCCGGATGCCGCCGAGTACCAGGTCCCGCGCCTTGCCAAGGCCACGGGCAAAAGTAAGGACGAGGTGCGCGACATCATCGCCGCGTGCACCAAGGGCCGTTTCCTCGGCGTGTTCGGCGAGCCCACGGTTAACGTGCTCAAGGTGAACCTTATGCTGGACGGTGCGCTGTAAGTGAGGGAGTGGCGGATGAGGGCATGACTGACTATCTGAGCTCTCAATTCCACCCCACCCATCAGTTGCGGTGAAATACGGACTGTTTTGCCTGTCAAAAGCCTCATCTACTCCGTATTCCACCGCAACTTTTTTGTGGGTCGAGCGAAAGCTGGGGAGCGCGTACAGTCGGACACTGCGCGGTTGCTGATACGATAGGTACGTCAGCAACTGCCGCCGAGCGGCTCAAACGAAAGGAAGCCCGTATGGAGTCCTCCGCCTATCCGATGCTCTTTAGCCCGATCAAGGTCGGTACAACCGAGGTTAAGAACCGCGTATTTATGCCGCCGGTGTCCACCAACCTGGCCGATCATGGCTATGTGACTGACGATCTGGTCGATCATTACCGTGCCCGTGCCAAGGGCGGCGTGGGCCTGATCATCACCGAGGTCGTGACGGTCGAGCCCACCTATACCTATCTGCCGGGTGACATGTGCTGCTACGACGACACGTTTATCCCCGGCTGGGAAAAGCTCGCCGCGGCCGTGCACGAGTATGGCTGCAAGATCATGCCGCAGCTCTTCCACCCCGCTTACATGGCCTTTAACATTCCGGGCACGCCGCGCCTGATCGCTCCGTCCTTTGTGGGTCCGTCCTATGCCCGCGAGGCGCCGCGCCCCATCACGGTCGACGAGATCCACGAGCTCACGCATCAGTTTGGCGACGCTGCCGTTCGTATGCAGAAGGCTGGCGTCGATGGCGTCGAGGTCCATGCGGCGCACGCCCACGGCATGCTCGGCGGCTTTTTGACTCCGCTCTACAACAAGCGCACCGATGAGTACGGCGGCTCGCTCGATGCCCGCATGCGCTTCTTGCTCGAGGTCATCGCCGAGATCCGCGAACGCTGCGGCAAGGACTTTATCATCGACGTCCGTATCTCGGGCGACGAGTACACCGATGGCGGCCTGACCCTCAACGACATGATCTACGTCTCGCGTCGCCTGGAGAAGGCTGGCGTTGACATGATTCACGTGTCGGGCGGCACTACCATCAAGCGCGGCTCTGCGATTCCCGCCGCCGGCACGCAGCAGGCCTCGCACGCCGCCTGCTCGCGCGAGATCAAAAAGCACGTCAACATTCCCGTCGCCACCGTCGGCCGCATCAACGAGGCCTGGATCGCCGAGGAGCTGATTGAGGACGGTGCCGCCGACATCTGCATGATGGGCCGCGCCAATCTGTGCGATGCCGAGTTCTGCAACAAGGCAGCCGCCGGCAACGCCGACGACATCCGTCCCTGCATCGGTTGTCTGCGCTGCCTGAACGGCATTATGTTCGGCAAGCGCATCTCCTGCACCGTCAACCCGGACGTGGAGCGCGACGAGGCCGGCTACGAGCCTGCCGCCGAGGCCAAGAACGTGCTCGTTGTGGGCGCTGGTCCTGCGGGCATGGAGGCTGCCTACATTGCCGCCAAGCGCGGCCACAACGTGGTGCTCGTGGACAAGCAGGATGAGCCAGGCGGCGAGATGCGCATCGCGGCCGTTCCGCCGGCAAAGCAGGAGCTCACTCGTGTGATCAAGTACCAGTACCGTCGCCTAGCCGAGGCCGGCGTCACGTGCGTCTTTGGTACCGAGCTTTCGGCCGAGGACATTCAGCGTGACTACGCAGGTTACGAGGTTGTCCTGGCTTATGGCGCCGAGCCCATCGCTCCGGCCTTCATGCAGGGATTTAAGCAGGTTATGACGGCTGACGACCTGCTGGGCGGCAAGGCTTTCCCGGGTAAGAAGATCGTCATCGTGGGCGGCGGCACCGTCGGTTGCGAGACGGCCGATTACCTGGCCCCGTTGGTCAACGACCTGTCGCCGGCAAACCGCGATGTCACCGTCATCGAGATGACCAAGACGCTTGCCGCCAACGAGGGCGGCGCCGGTCGCGCGGTGCTCATCACGCGTATGCTCTCCAAGGGCGTTCACGTTCTGACCGAGGCCAAGGTGACTGAGATTACCGAGGACACCATCAGTTACGAAAAGGATGGCCAGATCCACACCATCGCCGATGCCGATACGCTGGTGCTTGCCATGGGCTATCGTCCCAACACCAGGCTTGCCGACGACCTTGTCGCTGCCGGTGTTGCCACCCACGTGCTGGGCGATGCGAACAAGTGTGGCAACATCCGCGATGCTATCGGCGATGGCTACAAGGTCGCCTGCGAGCTCTAGTCAGCCCCTTGGTGCATGGGGGACGGGTTACTTTGCGCTAAGCTCGACGAGCTTTTTTGCCCGTTACGTCGATAAAGAGGGGAACGGATGCCTTGAGCACACCCATCAGACGGGTAACGGCGAGGTTGCCGCCATCCCAGGGCGGCTTCATGGAGTAGCGCCCGTACGCATCGAATTTTTCCTCTCATAGATGTGCGGCACAAAGAGCCCCGAGTTCATACGAGCTCGGGGCTCTTTTCGTTTGGATTGCAGACGTATTGACAGACGAAAACAGTCTACGTCCGGTATTGAGCCATACGAAAGCGAAATTATGCGTCTTAATTCCGTACGCAAATCAAGACGAAAACCGTTTACGTCTTGGATAAATCAGTACGCAAACGGTTTTCGTCTTATAATACGGTTATGAATGGTACAAAACGAGGGGGTTGTGCATATGGTTGTTAGAGAGAGCCCTACAGTCGAATACAAGGAAAGCGTTACGCCGACGTTTCTTAAAACGGTGAGCGCCTATGCAAACTACGGGACGGGCAAGATTGAGTTTGGCGTTGATGACGAGGGCGTGGCTGTCGGCCTTGCAGATCCGGTCGCAGAGTGTCTCCGCATCGAGAACATGATTAATGACAGCTTGGATCCCGCTCCCCGTTACACGCTCGAGCCCGATGAGAAACACGGGACCGTAATCCTTACGGTTTATGAGGGACAGGATAAACCCTATCGAAGCAAGGGAAAGGCCTACAGGCGAAACGATTCGGCAACGGTGGAGGTCGACCGGTTTGAGTATGGCAGGCTGACGCTCGAAGGCAGCAACGTAACGTTCGATGCGCTCACGTCGGCTCGCCAGGACTTGAGTTTTTACACGCTCGAGCATAAGTGTGTTGAACATCTCGGCATTTCTGAGCTAACGTCGGATATTATGCGCACACTTCGCTTGCTCGGCAAGGACGGCTATACCAACGCTGCGGCGATTTTGGCGGATAAGAATGATTTTCCTGGCATCGACTGCGTCCGTTTTGGTGATACCGAGGATGTGATCTTGGATCGTGAGTCGGCGACAAATGTATCCGCAATTGAACAGGTCGACAGGGCGGTGGCTATGTTTGCACGCTACTACCGTTATGAACGTATCGAAGGGATGGAGCGCGTCCAAACCGATCGAATTCCTCTTGAGGCATTCCGCGAAGCTGTTGCAAACGCTTTGGTGCATCGGACGTGGGACGTTCGAGCGAATGTTCAAATTGCCCTGTACGATGATCGTGTCGTTGTGACCTCCCCCGGATCGCTGCCCGCCGGTTTGACGACGGAACAATACTTGTATGGGCAGATATCCGTGCTCAGAAACCCCATCGTTGCAGAGGCCTTCTTAAAGCTGGATTACATCGAGAAATTTGGTACGGGAATTGCGCGCATTAGACGTGCCTATCGCGATTCAATCAATCAACCAATTTTTGATGTTCGCGGCGGCATGGTGGCCGTCACATTGCCCGTTACCGATGCCTTTGAAGGGTCCGAGGAAGAGGCCCAGGTTCTCAAGGCCTTGTCGGGCGGGCGAATTATGTCGCGAAGCGAGATTGAAAAACAGACGGGGCTGAGCCGCATGCGGACGTTGGCGGCACTCGAATCTCTGCTTGAACGGAATGCAATCGTAAGGCAGGGAACCGGGCGGGCCACGAAATACGAGCGCTCATAGTCCAAAAGAGCCCTGTCCCAAAAAGACTGATTGGGAGCTGGGGCGTGTCGATGCGATAGTATTACGTGGCGATATTCGAAAAACCGTGGGCTTCATCCGAGGGCTTTATGGAACAACACCAGCATTATCAGAGCCTGCAAGATCAGGCATACAACGCATTGCGCTCCAAGATTATCTATGCTGAGCTCAAACCCGGCACGCGCCTTTCGGCGATTGGTCTGGAAAAGGAGACGGGAATCGGGCGCACGCCCATTCGCGAGTCTTTTGTGCGCCTGCGTGAGCAGGAGCTGGTGGAAACGCGTCCCAAAAGCGGCACCTATGTCTCAAAAATCAGCATGGAGCGCGCCGAGAACGCCTGTTTCTTGCGCGAGAAACTCGAGAGAAGCGTGCTCATTAAATGCTGCTCTGCCGCCACGTCCGAGCAAAAGCAGCGGCTTGAGCAGATTCTTGCCGAGTCCGAATCACTCGACCATCGCGAAACGCGTCGCTTTTTCGACTTGGACAACCTGTTCCATGAGACGTGTTTTGTGATTGCCGGCCGCCATATGTTGTGGGATTGGATGAAGAGCGTCAATACACATTTTGAGCGATACAACTGGTTGCGCATGGTGTCGCAGAACCTGGATTGGGAGCCGATTCGTCGGCAGCATCGCCGGATTCTCGAGGCCATTAAGAGGGGCGATACCGACACGGCGAGCTATCTGGCAGAGACACACCTGCATCTGATGCCCGAGGAACAGGGCCCGGTTATCGCCTTGCATCCCGACTATTTTGAGCTGCCTAAAGACTCGTCTATCTAGCCCATCATCGCATCTGCTCGAGACGCAAAAACGATGCCGCTCACCTACAGCGTTTTGCAACCGAGATTTTTAAAAATGCCTAAAATGGCTCAGACTGCTGACAATTGGGAAACGGGGTGCGCTATGGCGCAGATGAGAATCAAGGACATTGCCGCCGAGGCGGGCGTGAGTCCGGCCACGGTTTCGCGCTACCTCAATAACCGCCCCGGGCAGATGACCGAGGAAACTCGCGCCCGCATCGCGGCGGTTATCGAACGCACCGGCTATCGCCCGCGTGCCGCCGCGCGCAATCTGCGCAGCTCGCGCACCAATCTCATCGGCGTGATCTTGGCCGATATCGCCAACCCGTTCTCGAGCGCCATGCTCGAAGGGCTTTCCGCCAGCGCCGCCGCGCGCGGCTGCTCGCTCATGACGGCCATTAGCGGCAATGATCCTGCCAAGGAGGCAGAGTCGCTCACCAGACTTATCGATGCCGGCGTGGACGGCTTGGTCGTCAACACCTGTGGCGGCAACGACAAGGCGATCGCCGCGGCCGCGGGGCGCCTGCCCGTTGTGCTGCTCGACCGCGATGTTGCCGACGGAGGCGTCGATCTTGTGACATCTAACAACCGTGAGCTGGTCGCCGGCCTGGTAGACGCCTTGACCGCTGCCGGCAGCGAGCGCCTGTGCCTACTTACCGAGGCAAGCGATGACAGCCCCGTGCGTCGCGAGCGCGCCGAGGCCTTTGCCGACGAGCTCTCGCGCCGCGACCTTGCGGGCGAGGTCGTCACCCTGGCCGACGGCGGCGCCACGGGCGTCGGCCGCCTGGACGAGACTATTCGCGGCAACGCAGGCAAAAAACTCGGTCTTATTGCCGTCAACGGCTTGGTCTTTTTGCGTCTGACCGAGGCACTGGCGCAGCTTGGCCCCTCGCTGCCGGCGGGTCTCAAGATCGCGACGTTTGACGATTACCCCTGGAACCATGTGCTCTTTGGCGGTGTGACCACGGCCGCGCAGGACACCTTCACCATCGCCGAGCGCGTAGTCGAGCGTTTGTCCGAGCGCATCGACGTCGTTACCACCACGGTGGGCGAGGCCGCAAGGCTCGCCCCCAAGCGCATCGAGATTCCCGGTCACATCGAACACCGCGCATCGACCTCGCGCTAACCGCTCGTTCGCAACGGCCTGTTCGCGCACGTTTTTTGAGCGCTTGATACGCTTTAACCCTGCGGAAACATTTTTCTGCGATAGTATCTGCGATATAGACCAGT
>USLO01000021.1 GCA_900555515.1 uncultured Collinsella sp. | reverse complement strand
AGCAGGGTGCAGGCCCGCTCGTTGGCGCCTTTTTGCTCATCGTCGGTACGACGATTTCGTTTAAGAGTGCTCCCGCCGCCGCTGCACGCGGCGCCATCATCATCGCTGTCAAGCAGATCGTGGTCGTTGCCGTGTCGCTGCTCATCCTTTATGTGTTCAACGACAACCTGTTTGGCATCTCTGCCATGGTGATGCTGGCGGCTTGCACCGGCGCCAACAACGCTATGTACGCTGGTCTGATGGGCACCATGGGCAACGAGGCCGAGCGTGGCGCTGTCGCCATCACCACGCTCGTTGTCGGCCCTCCGGTCACGATGATCGTGCTCGGCGCTGCCGGTCAGGCTCCGATCGGCTGGTCGCTCGTGGGTGCCATTCTGCCGATCGTCATCGGCATTATTCTGGGTAACCTGTTCCCCAGCTTTAAGAAGATGATGGCACCGGCACTTTCCGCCATCATCGTGCTCGTCTTCTTTGCCATGGGCTCGACCATGACCTTTGGCCAGCTCATTAATGGCGGTCTCCCCGGTATTCTGCTCGGCGTGATCTGCTCGGTGGTCTTTGCAATTCCCGTCATCGCGGTCGATAAGCTCACGGGTGGTACGGGTGTCGCAGGTGCGGCCATTTCGAGCTGCGCCGGAGCCAATGTGGCCACGCCTGCTGCCATGGCAAGCGTCAATGAGGCCTTGTACGGCGGTGCGGTGCTCGCGACGGCTACGGCACAGGTTGCTGCCTGCGCAATCGTGACGGCTATTTTGACCCCGCTGGTCACCAGCTGGTGCTACAAGCATTTTGAGGGCCAGGGCAACGGCGATAGCAAGGCAACGACCGACAAGGCCGCCGCAGCCGCCTAATGCCAAGCGGCAATCAAAGCTAAAAACTAGCTACGCCACAGGGCGGCCACGGGGGATCCCGTGGCCGCCCTGCAGTTTCTGTAGGGTCTCTGGGACGCTTTACCCTGCTAAAGCTGGCATAACAGCTAGAGCGAACGTCGTACAAAGGCAAGGAAAAATAACATACAAATCGGTGAACGGTAGTTGTTTGCGCTCGCATTTCCTGCGGGTTTGTAAAAAACGCCCTTATGATATAAAAAAAGAAACATATAACAGCCCAGATGGAGAGGGTCGCTATGTTATCCTTCTCAGACGGGTGAAATCTTGGGTTTTGGGTTGTAGTTCCAAGGTGGACAAACGTTTTCCCTGCACCGACGTGTGGTGAAGAACGGAAGAAGCCGGTAGTGCAAGCCGAACATTCAAGAATTCAATAAGCAGCGGTGTGAGAGAGCGCCGCATTACACGTAACTAGGAGCGTGGTTACACAATGCAGGAGGCATGGGAAGGCTTCAAGGAAGGCATCTGGACGGGAGAAGTTGACGTCCGAGACTTCATCCAGAAGAACTACACCCCCTACGAGGGCGACGAGTCGTTCCTCGTCGGTCCGACCGAGCGTACCAAGGAGCTGTGGGGCGAGGTTCTCGACCTGCTGCTTAAGGAGCGCGAGCAGGGTGGTGTCCTCGATATGGACACCAAGATCGTCACGGGTATCGTGAGCCACCCCGCTGGCTACATCGATAACGCCCACCGCGACAAGGAGACTATCGTCGGTCTCCAGACTGACAAGCCGCTCAAGCGCGCGCTGCACGTCAACGGTGGTATCCGCATCGCTTGTCAGGCTGCCAGCCAGCACGGCTATAAGGTCGACGAGAACGTTGTCGAGCGCTACACCTTCGAGCGTAAGACCCACAACGCTGGCGTCTTCGATGTTTACACTCCCGAGATGCGTGCTTGCCGCTCGGCTCACATCATCACCGGTCTGCCCGATGGCTATGGCCGCGGCCGCATCATCGGCGACTACCGTCGTGTTGCCCTGTACGGCGTCGACTACCTGATCAAGGACAAGGAGGCCCAGAAGGCTTCCACCCCGACGGTCATGACCGCCGACAACATCCGCGATCGTGAGGAGCTGCAGGAGCAGATCCGCGCCCTCGGCGAGCTCAAGATGATGGCCGAGACCTATGGTTTCGACATTTCCAACCCTGCTACCAACACGCAGGAGGCCATTCAGTGGATGTACTTCGCCTACCTTGCTGCCGTCAAGGAGCAGAACGGCGCTGCCATGTCCATCGGCCGTACCTCTACGTTCATCGACATCTACGCTGAGCGCGACCTTGCCAACGGTACCTTCACCGAGGAGCAGATCCAGGAGTTCGTGGATCACTTCATCATGAAGCTCCGCATGGTCAAGTTTGCCCGTACCCCCGAGTACCAGGCCCTGTTCACCGGCGATCCGCAGTGGGTCACCGAGTCCATCGGCGGCATGGGTGTCGACGGCCGTACGCTCGTTACCAAGATGAGCTACCGCTACCTTCACACGCTCGAGAACATGGGCACCAGCCCCGAGCCCAACATGACCGTTCTGTGGTCGACCCGTCTGCCCGAGAACTTCAAGAAGTTCTGCGCCAAGACTTCTGTCGCCAGCTCCTCGATCCAGTACGAGAACGACGACCTCATGCGCGTCTATCACGGCGACGACTACGGCATTGCCTGCTGCGTGTCCTCCATGCGCATTGGCAAGGAGATGCAGTTCTTCGGCGCCCGCGCCAACCTGGCCAAGTGCCTGCTGTACGCACTCAACGGCGGTGTTGACGAGGTCTCCAAGAAGCAGGTCGGCCCCAAGTACCGCGCCGTCGAGGGCGATACGCTCGATTACGACGACGTTGTGGCCAAGTACAACGACATGATGAAGTGGCTCGCTGGCGTGTACGTCAACTCGCTGAACATCATTCACTACATGCACGACAAGTACTGCTACGAGCGCATCCAGATGGCTCTGCATGACAAGCACGTGCACCGCTGGTTCGCTACGGGCATCGCTGGCCTTTCCGTCGTGGCTGACTCCCTGTCCGCCATCAAGTACGCCAAGGTTCACCCCGTCCGTGATGAGAACGGCATCATCGTCGACTTCGAGACCGAGGGCGAGTTCCCCAAGTACGGTAACGACGACGACCGCGTCGACCAGATCGCTCACGACGTTGTGCACCAGTTCATGGAGTACATCCGCATGAACGATACCTACCGCAACTCCGTGCCTACGACCTCGGTTCTGACCATTACCTCCAACGTCGTGTACGGTAAGAAGACCGGCTCCACGCCCGACGGCCGCAAGGCTGGCCAGCCGTTCGCCCCGGGTGCTAACCCCATGCACAAGCGCGATAGCCACGGCGCCATCGCTTCGCTGTCTTCGGTTTCCAAGCTCCCGTTCCGCGATGCTCAGGACGGCATCTCCAACACCTTCTCCATCATCCCGAGTGCGCTCGGCAAGGAGGACCAGGTGTTCTTTGGCGATATCGACCTTGATCAGCTGGGCGAGTAACTATTGTTAGTGCTATACTAACAATAACGATTACTGATTAGCGCGCCGGTTTCGGCCGGCGCCTATTAATCGAAGGAGACACATTATGAAGGTTTCTGAAGTTTCCGAGACCCAGGCCGATAACCTGGTCCACATGCTCGACGCTTACGCCGAGAAGGGTGGCCACCACCTGAACATCAACGTCTTCAACCGTGAGACGCTGCTCGACGCTCAGGCTCACCCCGAGAAGTATCCGCAGCTGACCATCCGCGTTTCCGGCTACGCCGTGAACTTCCACACGCTCACCAAGGAGCAGCAGGACGAGGTCATTGCGCGTACCTTCCACAACAAGTTCTAAAGGGACTCAACTCCCACCGGAGACCCGGTAAGGCCTACGCACTTCGCCTCTCAAACGTCCTCGCCGCTTCGCGGCTGCGGAATGTTTGCGAGGCAAAGTGCTCCTGGCCTTGCCGGGTCTCCTGCGTTGTCGTCCTTTAGGGAACCACGCTAAATTAAATTGGTGTCCTCGGACATGCAAAGGGCGCCGCTGCGCGCTTCGCGCTGCGGGGCCTCTTTGCGGAATGTTTTGGGAGGTAGCCCAAACAGTCCCGGCGGGGGTCCTGTGTAGTCACCCTTTAGGCGGAACTCTCCTAATTATTTGGATGAGTCGTCTACTTACTTGTGCTGTTACCGTCTTCCCGCTGTTGTTGGGGTATGCTTTGTTCGTATGTAAACGTATGACATGTTGATGGGGGAGGGTGCTATGGCTCGCGAGAGTGCTCGTTCTAAGGATACGGCTAAGCCTGGCATCAAGGAAGTTGCGGCGGTGGCGGGGGTTTCGCCTACTACGGTATCTCGCGTGCTTAATAATCGCGGCTATATTAGCCAAGAGACCCGCGATAAGGTCCATGCCGCGATGGAGCGCATCAACTATACGCCCAACGATATCGCCCGTGCCATGCTCAACGGTCGCCTGAATCTTATCGGTATGATCGTTCCCTTTGTGAGCAGCCCGTTCCATGCTCAGGTTGTGCAGGCGGTCGAGCGCACGTTAGCGGAAAACGGCTTTAAGATGTTGCTGTGCAACAGCGCCAATCGACCCGATCTTGAGCGTTCCTATATTGACATGCTCCGCCGCAATATGGTCGACGGCGTCATCGTCAACTCCCTCAATATCGGTGCCGAGGCATATGCCGAGATGGGCTTGAGCCTGGTTGGCATCGACTGCGATCTTGGCGAGGGCTCTGTCCAGATTGCAAGTGACAGCTATGGCATTGGCGAGCTCGCCACGCGCCGTCTGATTGATGACGGCTGCAGGCGTATCCTGTGCCTGCGCAGCAATAGCCGCATGCGCATGCCTGCCAATAAGCGTACCGATGCCTACCACGATGTTGTGGAGCAGGCCGGTTTGCCCGCGCTTGTCCGTGAGGTCGAGTTCGTTAAGTCCGATGACGAAAAGAGTGCGGTCGTTGCGAAGATCCTCGATGAGAACCCCGATATTGACGGCATCTTTGCGGGAGACGACACGATGGCGGCTATCTGTCTTAACGTGATGAAGCAGCGCGGCTTGAGCGCTCCGGACGATATTAAGGTCGTGGGCGCGGATGGCGCCCGCCGCACTATGACGTTTATGCCTGACTTAACAACCGTTCGTCAAGATATCGATCGCATCGGAGAGCTCGCGGCGCAATCCATCATCGCTCTTATTAACGGCGAAAAGCCCGAATCGAATACCAAGCTCCCCGTTGAACTCATTGAGGGCAAAACCGCGTAGTTCATCCCGTGCCAAAAGAATTCCTCAAACGCCTCTGATGACCGTTCGCCGGCATATGTCAACCGTTTGCCGACGACTGGAACTGCGAAAAGACGTATTGGTGTGAAAACGTTTGACATATGAAAACGATTGACATATCTTGCAGTTGTACCGAGTTAGTATCACGTGGGAAAGGAAGTCTCGGATGCACAAGGTGTATTACCAGCCTGAGGGAATTTGGGTGGGCGACATCATGCCGTACGGCGAGGACGGCACGTTCTATCTCTATCATCAGCGTGACACGCGAAACCCCGGACCTTTCGGAGAGCCGTTTGGCTGGGCACTCGCGACAACCAAGGACTTCGTCAATTACAAAGACTTTGGCGAGAGCCTTGAGCGTGGCGGCGACGAGGAAGTCGACCAGTATGTTTATGCCGGCACGGTGTTTAAGGTGGGCGACAAGTACCATGCGCTCTACACTGGTTGCAATCGCGATAAGGTCCGCGCACGTTTGATGAAGCAGGTTCTTCTTCACGCAACGAGCGACGACGCCGTCAAGTGGGAGAAGAACATCGCCGAGACGCTGCTTCCGCCCCAGGAGGGTTACGATGACCGCAACTGGCGCGATCCCTTTGTGCTTTGGGATGAGGAGAACGAAGAGTACATGCTCATCCTCGGCACGCGTGTGGGCGAGGACAAGCGTCTGATGACCGGCCGCCTGGTCAAGTTCACCTCCAAGGATCTGACCAACTGGGAGTTCCAGGGCGACTGGTGGAACCCGGGCCTGTACACCATGTTTGAGATGCCTGATCTCTTTAAGATGGGCGACTGGTGGTACCTCGTCTTTTCCGAGTACAGCGACGGCAACAAGACCCGTTACCGCATGTCCAAGTCCATCAACGGTCCTTGGATTACCCCCGCTGACGACTCCTTCGACGGCCGCGCGTACTACGCCGCTCGCACCGCATTCGATGGCGAGCGTCGCGTTCTCTTTGGTTGGGTTCCTACGCGTGACGAGGGCGGCGACCCCAGCTCTTACCTATGGGGTGGCACCTTTATGCCCCTCGAGATCGTTCAGCGTGCCGACGGAACGCTCGGCACCAAGCTCCCCGACAGCATGCTTGGCGCCTTTGGCGAGGCTAAGGCAGTCGAGACCTTTGAGCTTTCCTGCGAGTCGGGCAAGGTCGAGCAGGTGCTCGCCGCGGATGCCGGCTCCACCTACTTGCTCGATGCCGACATTGAGCTCGGCGGTAACGCTGCCGGCTTCTCGGTCAAGTTCGCCGAGGACGCCGAGACCGGTCTTGCCTATGAGTTCCGCGCCAACCTGCGCGAGGGCAAGCTCGAGTTCACGCCGGCTCCCCAGTACCCGTGGTTCCAGGTCAACAACATGGGCCTCGAGCGTCCGTTGTTCTTTAAGGGCGAGGGCACTCACCATGTGCGTCTGGTCGTCGACGACGACATCGCGACCATCTTTGTCGATGATGTTGCGCTTAACGCGCGCTTCTGCAATAAGCAGGGCCAGGGTGTGGCGCTGACGGTCACCGACGGTACGCTCAAGTGCGCAAATGCAACGATCGCGTCTCTGTAATGGCATCAAAACGTCTTATGATTTCGTAAAGGAATGGAGAGGAACATGGACTACAAAGTAGTGTCTCAGCAAGTCGTCGATAACGTCGGCGGTTTGGAGAACATCGAGGGCGCCACGCATTGCGTTACGCGTCTGCGTCTGGTGCTCAAGGATACGAGCAAGTACAACAAGGCCGAGCTCGAGAACATCGATGGCGTCAAGGGCGTGCTGTACAACAGCGGCCAGCTCATGATCATCTTCGGTACCGGTACCGTCAACAAGGTCTACGATGAGTTTATGGCTCTGACGGGCGTTAAGGAGATCAGCGCTTCCGAGGTCAAGGGCGCCGAGGCGGACAAGAAGGGCAAGTTCTTCTCGGTCCTCAAGGTATTCTCGGACATCTTTATCCCCATCATTCCCGCCTTCGTCGGCGCCGCTATCATCATCGGCCTTAAGTCGCTGATCGTTGCCAACGGCCTCTTTGGCATGGAGGGCAGCCTTGCCGATCACAGCGAGTTCCTCAAGAACCTCGCAAGCTTCTTTGCCATTATCGCCACCACCTTCGACTACCTACCTGTCCTGGTTATGTACAGCGCGGTCAAGCGTTTTGGCGGTAACCCGATCCTGGGCATCCTCGTCGGTATCGTCATGGTTCACCCGAGCCTTATGAACCGTAACACGTTCGTTATGGACCCGACGGGTGCTGAGTACTGGAACTTTGGTCCGCTCTCCATTCCCATGGTTGCTTTCCAGGGCGGCGTGTTCCCTGCAATCCTGACTGCCTGGTTTATGGCCAAGGTCGAAAAGATTGCCCAGAAGTACATCCCCGAGGTCGTTTCGTTCGTCTTTGTCCCGACCGTTACCCTGATTCTTGCTAACGTCGCCCTGTTCACCGTGTTCGGCCCGCTCGGCAACCTGATCGGCGACGTCCTCGCCGGCGTAATCGATATCCTGTACAACAGGATGGGCGTCTTCGGTGCCTTTGTCTTTGCCGCATTCCTGCAGCCGCTCGTCGTTACCGGTACGCATCAGTTCATCCAGGGTATCGAGGCAAACCTCGTTGCCACGACTGGCTTCAACTACATCCAGGCAATCTGGTCGGTTTCCATCATCGCCCAGGGCGGCGGCGCCATCGGCATGTACCTCATTCATAAGAAGCATTCCAAAGAGCGCAACATCTGCATGTCGTCCTTTATCCCGACGCTGGTCGGTATCTCCGAGCCCGCAATCTTTGCTGCAAACATGCGCTACTCGATCATCCCGTTCATCTGCGCTTGCATCGGTGCAGGCTGCGGCGGTGCCTTCGTGAAGCTCTTTGAGGTGCGCGCCATCGGTCAGGGTCTGACCGGCGTGCTTGGCCTGCTCATCGTCACGCCCGAGACGCTCGTGTGGTATGTGGCTGGCAATCTCATCGCCTTTATCGTGCCGATCGTCTTGATCTTTGCCTACAACAAGGCAAAGGGCGTGCCGACCACTGATGAAGAGGGCGCTGGCGCTGGCTTCGATGTCAGCTTCTAGTTGAGCCGTTCAGCGTAATCTGAGGATAAGTCCATTTGGGGAAGGGCGTTCGACTCGTGTGAGTCGAGCGTCCTTTCCCATAGACGAGAAAGTCAACGGCGATGTTTAATCAAAAAAATAAGGTGACACGCGCGGACTATGAGCAGTGGCGTGCCGGACAGGATGAGACGGCGGGTCGCATCGCGTCCGACCCCGATAGGCTCCTGTTCCATGTGGAGCCTGAGCTTGGCTGGCTCAACGACCCCAACGGTTTGGTGCAGATCGGTGATACGTATCATATCTATCACCAATACGATCCATTCGATGCTGCGCATGGCGGTCCAGTGCTTTGGAACCATCTGACAACAAAGGATTTTGTGACGTACGAGAATCACGGCCCTGTGCTGTTCCCCGATTCCGATTTGGATTCGAGCGGAGCGTATTCTGGTTCTGCCTTTGTACACGACGGCAAGATTCACTACTTCTATACCGGCAACGTTAAGCATTTTGACCGCGATGATTACGACTACGTGTTGACGGGCCGTGAGCAAAACCAAATTCATATGGTTGCCGAGAATCCCGACGAATTGGGCGAGAAGCGCATAGCTGTTGGGCCGGTCGATTACCCCGACGATATCGGTACGCACGTGCGCGACCCTAAGATCCTTGAGCACGATGGTATCTACTACATGGTTCTGGGCGCTCGTACGAAAGACGATCGTGGCTGTGTGCTTGTCTATACTTCGCGCGATCTAGAGGGCTGGAGCTATGCGACGCGCATTGAGCTGGGCGAGAAGTTTGGCTTTATGTGGGAGTGCCCTGATCTGTTTGAGCTTGATGGCGAGCTTATTCTCGTTTGCTGCCCGCAGGGCGTGCCCGCCGATGGCTGGCGTTACCGCAATCCGCATCAGTGCGTGTGGTTCTCCATCGAGGCCGATTGGGGGGCGCCGAGCTTTAAGATCGTCGGCCAGGGCATGCCTCCGATGGTTGATGCCGGTTTTGATTTCTATGCCCCGCAGTCCTTTGAGGACGCTGTGGGTCGGCGTTTGATGATCGGATGGTCGGGTTGCCCCGATGCGAAGGCGGAAAGCCCGACGGTGGCGCGCGGGTGGCAGTGCGCGTTGACGGTGCCGCGAGAGCTGAGCATACGCGATGGCAAGCTCTGCCAGCAGCCGGCGCACGAGATTGAGAGAATGCGCGGCGACTGCGTTCGCGCGACAGGCGATGAGACCGTTGAGGAGCCGGGACGCCTGTTTGATGTCGTGGTTTCCTGCGAGGGAGCCAAGATGATCGAGCTCGAAATCCGCAAGGGTGTCTTTGTGCGTTATACGGACGGGATGCTTACCCTCGATATGGGCGACGAAGGCTATGGACGCGACCAGAGGTCGATCGAGCTCGGCGAACTTCGCGACCTGCGCGTGCTTTCGGACACTACGATGGTCGAGATTTTTGCCAACGGTGGAGAGGCAGCACTTACGAGCCGTACCTATTCGCCGGCGGTTCCGGCGATGGAGCTGCACGCCGAGGGTGCGGCGTCGATGGATTTCTACCGCCTCGCGCATTAACCGTGTGTGGAGCGCGATTGGACTTGCTGGGCGGAATGTGTCGCAGTTGCTGCAGCGAACTACCGTTTATCGCGTATAGCGACCGTTTGCGGAATAAGTAACACTCCTTAATAAACCGTGTAGAATCTCAGATAAGCACGGAGTTTTCCAGGGAGACGCTGTCCTTTGTTGTGCGCAAGGGGCGGCGTCTCTTTGGCGCTTGGACGCCGTTGTGCAACAGTGCGGCGGCGCGTGTCATGTATTGAAAAGCCAACGTCGAGATGGGTCGTGATAAGAATGGGCAAGTATGTAATCGTGGTTGAGTCTGGGTCGGATGTGACGCCGGAGCTCTGCGAGCGCTACGGCATCGTGCGCGTGCCCATGCATGTCACGATTGGTGACGAGACCGTCGAGGACGGCTCGATCGATCCGCTCGAGATTTACTCGCGCTGCAACGAGTTTGGCGTAATGCCCAAGACCAGCGGCTGCGCGCCTGCGGATTTTGCTCACGTGTACGACCGTATCCATGCCGAGCAGCCCGATGCGACCATTCTGCATCTTGCGTACTCCGAGGCCACGACCTGCTCGCATCAATCATCGAAGATCGCCGCCAAGGGGCGCGACTACGTCTACTCCATGGACACGCGCTTTGTCTCGGTGGGCCAGTCGCTCGTTGTCGTCGAGACTGCCAAATACATCGAGGCTCACCCCGATGCCACCGTCGACGAGATCTTCGCCTTCACGAATTCCGTCATGGACCGTGTGCTGCTGGGCTTTGTTCCTACCGACCTAGCCTTCCTTAAGGCAGGCGGTCGTCTGTCCAACGTGGCATTCCTTGGCGCCCACCTGCTCAAGATTAAGCCCTGCATTGAGGTAACGGGCGGTAAGTTTGTGGCGACCAAGAAGTTCCGCGGCTCTATGCTCAAGTGCGCCCGCGCCTTTATTGACCACATGGTTGCGAAGGGCGAGATCGACTACTCGCACATTGGCCTGGCGTATTCGGTAGGCCTTTCCCAGGAGCTGCGCGATGACATGGAAGTCTATGCGCATGACCTGGGCTTTAAGGACGTTACCTGGGCTCAGGTCGGCGGCGTCATCTCGAGCCATTGCGGCCCGACCGCCTTCGGTGCGGTGCTCACGCTTAAAGCGTAAGGCCTGGCGTCTATCGATTTCTATTGCCTCGGCGGCGGGCGGGTTGCGACAACCTTCCCGCCGCTCTTGCGTGGGGCCAAATAGAACAACCCAATTGACCGCTAAACCGTTTCGCCATCATGCATATGGGCTAGAATGACTCTGGCATTTATGTAGCTAAAACCAATGAGAGGCAAGGTAGCGGGAATGGCTGAGATGACGCTCGAGGGTGTGGACGCTCGTCCCGAGGACTCTGCGTTTGCCCTGGGCCGCGTGCATTCGATTGAGACGATGGGAACGGTCGATGGACCCGGCATTCGCTTTGTGGTGTTTGTTCAGGGCTGCCCCATGCGCTGTGCGTATTGCCACAACCCCGACACCTGGTCGGTTAACGGCGGCACCATGGTGACCGTCGAGCACCTGATGGACGAGTTCCAGAGCAACCATGAGTTTTACCGCAGCGGCGGTATTACGGTGTCCGGCGGCGAGCCGCTCCTGCAGCCCGCGTTTTTAGCCGACCTGTTCCGCGCCATGCACAATAACTCTGATGGTCGCGTGCATACCTGCTTGGATAGCTGCGGCTATGCGTTCGATCCCGCGCATCCCGAGAAGTTCGATGCCGTACTCAACGAGACCGATATGGTGCTGCTCGACATTAAACACGCCGATCCCGTCGAGCATAAAAAGCTGACCGGTTGCGATCCCGCACGCATTCTGGCGTTTGGTGATGAGCTCGCGCGTCGCAAGATTAAGGTTGTTATTCGCCACGTGGTAGTGCCGGGTATCACCGATACGGTGGAGGAATGCGAGAAGCTCGGTCGCCTGATCGCCCCGTGGCATAACGTGGTCGGTCTGGAAATGCTGCCGTATCACACGATGGGTGTCGTCAAGTACGAGCAACTGGGCATTCCCTATAAGCTCGAGGGCGTTCCACAGATGGATACCGCGCGCATGCCCGAGCTGCGCAACGCCGTCATGACGGGCATGAAAAAGCGCCGCGCGGAACTCAAAAACGCCATCGGCTAGCGAGCCATTTTCGCTCCCCAAGGGGACTCATTGGGGACAGACTTAAATGAGTGCCCCTGGGCACCAAGTTGATTGCCAAAGAGCCCCGTCAAGTTGCGGTGGAATGGTTCTTGTTTTTCGGCTTATGCCGCCCAAACAGGAACTATTCCACCGCAACTGCGTTTTGGGCGGAGATGCGCAACAGAATCGTGCCATTTGGATAAATACGCTTGTGGTTTCTTTAAAGACACCTTAAACGAAGACACCTTAAACGCCGCTGAATATCTTTGGAAAGAAATGCCTGCTCGGTATTATGCTGCTCGTATATAAACGGTAGCAGTCAGGAGACCACGTGCGAAACAACGCATCGCGGGACGAGTATGTGCCGCAGCATAGCAGCAGATATGAGACGAAGGACACGTCTTCGCGTGGCCTTGCTGACGCTCGCACCCGCGTGGCGAAGATTGCCGCCATTGGGATGCTGACGTTGGCGGTTATTATCCTCGGAATTACCGCCAAAACCTACGCGTCGGAGCGAATGGCACACTCAGATGCGTCAACGGTACAGACGCAAAACAAAAAGGTCTCTGAATCTAAAGCCACCGCAAGCCAAACCCTGTCGACAGCGAGCCTCAAGACGAGGCTTTCGAAGGCGGACTTTAACGATATTCCCTCAGGCGATACCGTGCAGACCTTCTCACTAGTTGATGACCAGATCCCCGCCCTGGAGGATGAGAGCCTCGCCGCGCTCCAAGATGCCCTTGATCGGGCCCAGGAATTGGGCGATGTGGGCGTGGTGTTTTACGATCTGTCGAGCGGCAAGGGCGTGACGTATAACGCCGATGTCGAGGTTTACGGCGCGAGTAGCTACAAGGCACTCTATGCGTTGTACATCTGCGAATCCCTGGTCGAGACGGGTCAGGTCTCACTCGATGATTCCCTTGGCACCTATGGTGGCTATAACATGGGCTGGCAGACGGTGCGCGACCTAATCGAGGCCGCGGTCGTTAATTCGGATAACGATTCGTTTATTGCGTTACGCGCGGCGTTTGACCGTGTCGGTTACGAGGATTGGATTGTCAGTCTTGGCGTCGATTACGATACCGCACTCGATCCGATGAGTGATTTTCCCACCTATTGCCCGCGCACTTCTGCTAGGTTATGGCGTGAGATGAGCGAGTATCTGAGCACGGATACCGAGACTTCACAGTGGTTGTCGGGCCTTCTGGCATCAACATCGCGCTCGTTTATTCGCGATGGCATTGCGGACGATCAAGTCTCGGTGCGCAACAAGGCAGGCTGGATCAGCGAGGACGGTTGCTATTCGACATGTGATGCCGGACTGATCGACGTCGACGGCCATAGCTATGTTATGAGCATCATGACGTCGATGCCGTGGAGCGACCAATCGAGTGAGGCCGTGGCCGCGATTGCAAAGGCGCTCTATGATGTGCGGTCCTCGTTGGCCTAGCGACTTCGTAAAAAGTGAAAGAGCCAAAATGCTGGTACCATACCGTGGATAAGCAATTTGCACGGATTTGGGGGATGGCATGGCAACCATCGCGATCATAGGCGCACTCGAAAAAGAGGTTGCGCAGATTAAAGAAGAGCTGAGTGGCGCACATGAGGCGCAGGAGGCGGGCTTGACCGTTGTGAGCGGCGAGCTTGACGGTCTGACGGTGGTCGCCACGACCGCTGGCATGGGTACCGTGAACGCCGCTGCCGCAACGCAGCATCTCATCAGCAAATACGCCCCGCAGGCCGTTGTGTTTTCAGGTATCGCGGGAGGCCTAAACCCTAAACTGCATATTAACGACGTGGTTATAGGCAAGTGCCTGCGCTATCTGGATACCGATACGGCACTCATCGCCGAGTCCGCGCCGGGGCTCGAGGAGTTTGTCTCGACGCCGGCGTTGGCTGATGTTGCCGCCGCCGTGCTTGCCGAGCATGGATTTGTGGATGCCTCGGCGGATGAGACTTCTGCGAAGAAGGACCCCAAGCAGTTCCTGTGTGGCACTATCGCCACGGGTGACCGCTTTGTTACGGGTGACGCCATGCGTAACGCTGCGATTGAGGCCACGCATGCCGATTGCGTCGAGATGGAGGGCGCGGCAATTGCGCACATCGCGGCCAAGAATGGTGTCGATTGCCTGGTACTGCGCGCTATCAGCGATAATTGTGACGAGGCATATGACGCGTTTTGTGAGCGCGAGTTCGATTTGGATGAGTACGCTCGTACCGCGAGCGGCATCACGCTTGACATCGTTCGTCGTATCGCCGCCGCGTAATAGCGCGCCCGTTTTGTAAAAACCTACGACCAAGGAGTGTCCATGGCCGATTCCATTAACTACCAGCTTGCCAAGTTCGTCGCCAGCTATGGCAAGGTTTCGCAGATCCCCGAGTCCACCTGTCCCGAGGTGAGCTTTGTGGGCCGCTCCAACGTGGGCAAGTCCTCCATCATGAACAAGCTCTTTGGCCGCAAGAACCTGGTCAAGGTTTCGAGCACGCCGGGCAAGACGAGCAACATCAACTTCTTTGAGGCCGACGACGTGCACTTCGTCGACCTGCCGGGTTACGGTTTCGCCCGTCGCTCCAAGGCCGAGCGCGACCGCTGGGCCGAGCTCATCGGCGACTTCTTCGACTCGGAGCGCAGCTTTAACCTGGTCGTGTCGCTGGTGGATATTCGCCACGACCCCAGTAAGCTCGACCATGACATGATTGACTACCTGCAGGGCAACGAGTTCAACTTTATCGTCTGTCTCACCAAGGCCGACAAGCTCAGCCGCACCCAGCAGGCTCGCCAGGCATCAGCCATCAAAAAGCAGCTCAACGTCCCGGCCGAGAACGTGATCATCACAAGCTCCCAAACCGGTGTGGGCATCGACGAACTCAAGCGCCGCATCGCCGAAGCTTGCCTCTAGTAGGGGCTCTTGACAGGCAATAGTTTGCATCTATCTATATCACCCCAGTGATAGTTGTTGGTACACTATCACTGGGGTGATATTTTTGTTTGGAGGTCGATATGGAACTTTGGCACGGGTCGGAGGTTATTGTCGAGCATCCGTCGATGGATAAATGCAGGCAATTCAATGACTATGGGCGCGGGTTTTATTGCACACCGCATGAGGAAATGGCAATGGAGTGGGCATGTCGGACCGAGTCTGATGGCATTGCCAATCGATATGAGCTTGATTTAGATGGCCTTGCGATTTTGGATTTGGAATCAGGTGAGTTCTCGATTCTCAACTGGCTTGCAATTCTGGCGAATAACAGAGAGTTCAATGTATCAACGCCAGTAGCACGCGAGGGGCTTCGTTATCTGCTGGATAACTGCCTGATTGATATTTCTCCCTATGACGTTATTCGAGGCTATCGTGCAGACGATTCCTATTTCTCGTTTGCAAGACAGTTTGTCAACGGCATGATCTCGCTCAGGCAATTGCAGCGCATTATGTTTTTGGGGGATTTGGGCATTCAATATGCGCTTATGAGTGAGCGTGCATTCTCGGCGATTAAGTTCCGCGATTGGAAGCAGGCCTCGGGAGCTGAGTTTTATCCCAAACGATTTGAGCGAGAACAGAACGCTCGACGAAAGTACCTGGATACGGTAAACGGATTTGACTCTGATGGTGTCGACATTAGGGATTTGATGGCAGGAAGGGTTGATTTAAATGATCCAAGAGTTAACGGATTGTGGGCCGAGTAGGACATACCCCGTCTACTACCTCGAGGATGCAATGAACAACCTCGGCGACTGCTTTGACTATGCCGTTAACGATTATGGAGCAGAAGGATCGGAAGTTGCTGAACTCTTTTGCCTGAGCGG